>CADCQP010000190.1 GCA_902803535.1 uncultured Bacteroidia bacterium
GCCGTTCCAGTCGGTGAAGGCGATAAGGTTGTCGAGTTTGTGGTGGGCGGCGAAAATGCCTGCCTCCCAGATCTGTCCTTCTTCGCTCTCTCCGTCTCCGCAGAGGACGTAGACCTTCTTGTCATCCTTGTCAAGTTTCTTGGCGAGGGCTACTCCGGCGGCGCAGGAAAGGCCCTGTCCGAGGGATCCGGCAGCCTGGTGGATGCCGGGAAGGTTCTTCTGTACTGAAGGATGTCCCTGAAGCCTCGAACCGTATTTCCTGAGGGTTCCCAGTTCGGATGCGGGGAAATAGCCCCTGCGTGCGAGGACTGCATAGAGTACCGGAGCGAGGTGGCCGGCGGAGAGGATGAAGACATCCTGTCCGTGTCCGTCCCTGGTCCAGGTTTCGGGAGTCTGGTCCATGACGTTGAAATAGAGCGCAGTCATGAAATCCGTGCTGCTCATGGAGCCGCCCGGGTGCCCGGATCCTGCCATTGAGACCATCCGGATGATGTCCCTGCGCACTTGCGAGGCGATTCCTTTAAGTTCTTCTTTTGATGCCATATCGTAAATATTAGATGATTATTCAGCTGTTTTGTAAAAATTCAGCATCTTACAAAAGTAGCAATAATAATGCAAAAAGGAAATTTCCTTATTTTTCGCCGGTGTACATGCGGCATATTCCCAGCGTGAGCGCCCGCTCGGAGACACACCTGAAGCCGCATGATTCCATGAACGGGATCCATTGCTTCGGCCCGGGGAAGCGGACTACCGATTCGGGCAGGTACCTGTAGGAGGCCTTGTTCCCCGAGATGAGGCCGCCGAGTTTTGAAACGGCGAAGAAATAGCTGTTGTACAGCCATCTGAGAAGCGGATTGCCAGGAAGAGAGAGTTCCAGCATTACGAACCTTCCTCCCGGCCGGAGCACCCGCAGTACTTCCCGCAGGGCTGTCTCTTTTTTCTCGAAGTTCCGTACACCGAAGGCCACTGTGACGCGGTCAAATGAATTATCCGCATATGCAAGGTCTTCACAGTCACCTGTTTCTACGGAGACCATGTCTTCCAGTCCCTCGGCGGCCACTTTGCCACGCATGACTCCCAGCATCCCTTCGGAAATGTCGGCGCCCGTGACATGCCCGGACATTCCCTTCCCCTTCATGGCCTTTGCCGCCGCAATCGAGAAGTCCCCGGTGCCGCAGGCGATGTCCAGGACCAGCCAGGGGCGGCCCGGGTCCTGAGGCGCGTCGAGTACCCACTTCAGGGCGCGCCTGCGCCATCCGCGGTCAATGTTCAGCGACATGAGGTGGTTCAGCGAGTCATAGTCTCCGGAGATGTTGTCGAACATCTTGCGGATCTTTTCTTTAGCCGGCATCGGACAGTGTTTATTCGTTCAGGAAATCGATGATCCGGCGCAGCAGCGGGATCTTTCTCCAGAAGGGGATCTTTTCGGGCAGGGGCATGGCGTCCTCCCCGCAGGTGGCGAGTATCCCCGGAGCCATTACCAGGCTCATCCGCTGCGGGCGCGGCGAAGGATCCTGGCGCGGGGCAAGGTAGAACATGTCGTCATAGATCCGGCATGGGACCGGGATTACAGGGTCCGGCTGGATGAGCCTGCCGTTCTTGGTGCGTCCGCCATAGACGACCCTCCCGTCCGCGTCTGCGACGGAAGCTACCATAATGGCCTTGTCGTTGACGAATGCCGAGTTCTCCAGCATGATGGAAAAAGCCCTGTCGGCCAGCTGGAGGCGGCTGTCAACGTGGATTACGAAATCATATGACCCTGACTGCGCCTTTTCCTTGTCCGCGGGGACGTCCGAGCGCAGGATGTCAACCTCGAAGTCGCCTTCCGCTGCAAGCAGGTCGGCCTGATGGGTGCAGGCGGTGAAGAAATCCCCGCCCGGAGTGACGTTAACATATATCGCCAGCCTCTTCATGTCAGGAATCCAGCTTGAGCACTGCCATGAATGCGCTCTGGGGCACCTGGACGGTCCCGATCTGGCGCATCCTCTTCTTTCCTTCCTTCTGTTTTTCAAGGAGCTTGCGCTTCCTGGTCACGTCACCGCCGTAGCACTTTGCAGTGACGTCCTTGCGCACCTGGCGGACAGTCTCCCTTGCGATGATCTTCGCGCCGATGGCTGCCTGGACAGCGATGTCGAACTGCTGTCTCGGGATGAGTTCCTTGAGCTTGAGGCACATCTTCCTTCCCAGGTCATATGCATGGTCTTCATGTACCAGGGAGGACAGGGCGTCGGCCGGCTCACCGTTCAGCAGGATGTCCAGCTTGACCAGTTTCGCCTGCCGGAATCCGATGATGTGATAGTCGAAGGAGGCGTAGCCGCGGGAGATGCTTTTGAGCTTGTCGTAGAAGTCGAAGACTATCTCCGAAAGGGGCATGTCATATGTGAGCTCGACCCTGTCCGCGGTGATGTAGTGCTGCGAAACGAGGACTCCGCGGCGGTCGAGGCAGAGTTTCATTATGGGCCCGAAGAACTCAGACTTCGAGATGACCTGGGCGCGGATGTAAGGCTCCTCGATGTGGTCTATCACTGTCGGTGCCGGGAGTCCGGAGGGATTGTGTACGTCCAGGCATTCGCCCTGGGTAGTCCAAACCTTGTAGGAAACGTTCGGGACGGTGGTGATGACGTCCATGTTGAATTCGCGGAAGAGGCGTTCCTGGACGATTTCCAGATGGAGCAGCCCCAGAAAACCGCAGCGGAATCCGAATCCGAGGGCAAGGGACGACTCCGGTTCATATGAGAAAGAGGCGTCGTTGAGCTGGAATTTCTCAAGGGTGGCGCGCAGCTCCTCGTATTTGTCCGCCTGGACGGGATACATTCCCGCGAAGACCATCGGCTTTACTTCCTCGAATCCGGCGACGGCTTGTGCACAAGGCCTTTCCACATGAGTGATGGTGTCTCCGACCTTTACTTCAACCGCGCTCTTGACTCCGGATATGATGTAGCCTACGTCTCCGCATCCTACTTTGCCGGTAGGGACCAGCTTCATCCGCAGCAGCCCTACCTCTTCTGCGTCATACTCTTTTCCGGTGCTGACGAATTTGACTTTCTCTCCGCTGCGGAGCTCTCCGTTCACGACTTTGAAATAAGCGATGATCCCCCTGAACGGGTTGAACACCGAGTCAAAGATGAGGGCCTGCAGCGGGGCGGCGGGATCTCCCTGCGGGGCCGGGATCCTTTCCACTATGGCGTCGAGGAGGGGCGCTACGCCCTCGCCGGTCCTGGCAGAGACCCTGAAAACATCTTCAGGTGAGCATCCGAGCAGGTCGCAGACCTCGTCGGTTACCACGTCCGGCTGGGCGGAGTCCATGTCAATCTTGTTGAGGACCGGGATTATTTCCAGGGAATGGTCAATGGCCTGGTAGAGGTTGGAAATCGTCTGGGCCTGAACTCCCTGCGATGCGTCAACAACCAGGAGGGCGCCTTCGCACGAGGCGATGGAGCGGGACACTTCATATGAGAAATCCACGTGCCCCGGGGTGTCGATCAGGTTGAGTGTGTACTGCTCGCCTCCATGGGTGTAGTGCATCTGGATGGCGTGGCTCTTGATGGTGATCCCTTTTTCCTTCTCAAGTGCCATGTCGTCCAGGACCTGGTTTTCCATCTCCCGCTGGGCCAGCGTTCCGGTGAGTTCCAGCAGGCGGTCAGCCAGGGTGCTCTTGCCGTGGTCGATGTGGGCGATGATGCAGAAATTCCTTATGTGGCGCATGTCAGATTCCATAGGATGCAAAGATAGCTAATTTTGATGTTCTTCCCTATATTTCATGGAACGGGATCGTAGCCGCTGCCCCCTCCCGGGCGGCACCGGATTATCCGTTTGAAACTGAGGATGAAGCCTTTCACGGGGCCGTATTTCCTGAAAGCCTCAAGTGCGTATTGTGAACACGTCGGCGTGAAACGGCAGCTCGACATGGTGAAAGGGGAGATGCAGACCTGGTAGAAACGGATGAGGAGGATGAATGGGAAGTTTACTGTTTTCCGGAAGATTTCGTTAGCTCTGCTCATCTGCCGTCCTCCTGAGGATTTCTGCTACAAGAGAGCATATGGTCTGGAAATCAGATGCTTCCTTGGAATTGTAGATGAACAGGATGTCAGTCCCCGGGGTGCCCGGGAGGAGATGCTTCTGGGTGCGGTAGGCTTCGCGCAGGCGCCGCTTGTACAGGTTGCGCATCACCGCCCTCTTGTAGAGTTTCTTCGGGACGGAAACCATTATGCGGTTGAAGGGGGAGCCATTCCCGTCAGTGCCGTTCGGGGAGAGGACGCAGTAACGTATGACACCTGCATTCCCCCAGCGTCCCTCCGACATCAGTTTGGAGATGGCAGAGGTACCTGACAGTCTTTCAGCTTTCCTAAGAGAGGCTTGCATCAGGATTTGTCATTCGACAGGAAGGCGGCCAGGGCCAGGGCCACGGACGGCATCTGGGGCGTAGGCGCCTTGACGTCTGGGTGAAGTCCTGCACTTTCCATCGCGCTGACGATGGATTTTCCGTAAGCCACGAACTTGATGTCGCCCTGGGTGAACTGCGGGAAATTCACGAAGAGGGACTTGACGTCGTTCGGGTTGTAGAGTACGATGATGTCGTAGTTGCCCAGTTCAAGGGACTTCAGGTCCTGCGGGACCGCCTTGATCACGCTGGCTGCGGTGTACTTCAGTCCGGCTTCGTCGAAAAGCCTTGTAGTGGAGTCCGAGTTGGCTCCGTCGGTCATGGTTATCAGGAAGTTCTCCCCGCTGTGCTTGGTGCCTATGAGGTTGAGCACGGACTGCGGGGTCCCGTTCCCGAAGAAGATCTTCCGCTTGCGGTAAACGATGTGCTTCTGGAGGTACATGGCCACCGCCTCCGTGGTGCAGAAATACTTCATTGTGTCGGGGACCTTGATCCTCAGCTCTTCGGTAAGGCGGAAATACGCGTCGATGGCATGCCTGGAAGAAAAGACTATCGCCGTAAAATCGGCCAGGTTGACTTTCTGCTCCCGGAACTCCCTGGAAGTCAACGGCTCTACCATGAAGAACCGTTTGAATTCAATCTCCACGTCGAATTTTTCCTCCAACTGGGTGTAAGGAGTGAGGTTGAGGGGGGTGTTCTGGGCTATGAGTATTCTTTTCTTTGACATTCCTAACAGTCGATTATCTCCATAGAATCCAGCCTAACAGACTGATAACGAGCTACAAAAGGATGGCAACCGCCACCAAGGCCCCTGTCGGCAGGAATTCAAGCGCGCAAAGATACAAAAAAGCCGTGAAAGGATTGCAAAATGTCGAGAGAATTTGCCCTTTGCGGATCAGGTGGAAGAGGTAGAATGCAGCGAGGAAGAGCAGGCAGAACTTTCTGATTGTCAGCTCAGGAATATTGAACAGGCTGAGAATGCCAACGCCGGCGAGCATCAGGGAAGTGCATATGATGAAATAGTTCTTGGTGCTTCGGCAGGCGATCCCGTAGCGGTCGGCGGGAGAGCGCCGCGGGGCACATCTCCACTGCATGAAAGCCCGCAGCAGGAGATAGATCACGAAGGCGCCGAGCACGGCGATGAAATACCAGAAGTCATCCAGATGGGCGGTGAACCGCGGCTCCCATAAGCGGAAATAACTGGCCAGCAAGGTGAAAGGCAATATGCATATGGTCGCCACGCTGTTGCGGTCGCGCGTCAGGGGAACGCTCTCCTCGAGATTGGCGCTGCCTTTGGCGCGGAGCAGGCACTCTGTCATGGAAGGAATCAGCCTCAGCCAGTTACGCATGCAGAGAAGACACAGGAGCAGGGTGGTCATCACTGAAAGTGAGACCGCCATATCGCTGTTGAGTATGCTTCCTGTGCCAAGCATGTCGTGGTTCAGTTGCTCCTTTTTGAGTTGTAGCCCAGTGACGTGAGGATGGCGACCGCCTTGTCGCGCAGGTCTCCTTGCAGTAGGATCTCCCCGTCTTTTGCGGAACCTCCGCAGCCGCACTTGGTTTTCAGGGTCTTGCACAGGTCGGTGAGATCATCTGCAGAGCCTTTGAAACCGCTGACCAGGGTGACGGTCTTGCCTGCGCGGTTCCTGCGGTCGATTCCGACCAGGAGCCGCTGCTTTCCGGGGGGAAGGGTCTGGACTTCCTCCTGGGGCTGGTACTCGTATTCGAAGTCCCGGTTGGTGGAATATACCACTCCCAGGCGTTTTTTCCAGTCGTTGTCAGCCATGATTCATGAAATTGTCTTTTGCAAATATAACGAATCTATTCGTATCTTTGTAGGTTATTGTCAAAGTGCGCAACATGCAAACAAATAAATTCAACTTCTGGAACAGGATAGTCGCTCTTGCCGTCTTCGCGGTTTCCGCCGTGACTTACCTGTCCACCATAGAGCCTACCGCATCATTCTGGGACTGCGGCGAATTCATAGCCTCATCCTACAAACTGGAGGTCGGCCATCCGCCCGGAAACCCGACTTTCCAGCTCATCGCCAGGGTGTTCACCATGTTCGGCGACAACATGCACGCCGCCGTGGCGGTGAATGCCATGAGCGCCCTGTGTTCCGCACTGACCATATTCTTCCTTTACCTGACCATCATTTTCTTCCTCAAGAGGATGTTCAGGCCCCGTGAGGACGGGACTTTCTCCACCGGCCAGGCCGTCGCCATGTTCGGCAGCGCCGCGGTCGGGGCACTGGTCTATTGTTTCTCCGACACTTTCTGGTTCTCGGCGGTCGAAGCCGAGGTGTACGCCATGTCCTCCCTGTTCACCGCAGTGGTGTTCTGGGCGATGACAAAGTGGTACGAGCAGGCGGAAACGCCATATGCCAACAGGTGGATAGTGTTCATATGCTTCATGATGGGCCTTTCCATCGGAGTGCACCTCCTGAACCTCCTGACCATCCCGGCGCTGGTCTTCATGTTCTATTTCAAGAAGCGTGAGGACGGCGCTTACTCCGCAGGCGAGTACATCAAGATACTCCTTGTCTCCGCCGTTATCCTCGGGATCCTCAACTTCATCCTGGTGCCGTGGCTGCCCAAGGTCGCCGCGTGGTCCGACCTGTTCTTCGTGAATGTCCTGGGACTGCCCTACAATTCCGGTGCGGCGTTCTTCATGATAGCCCTCCTGGTGCTGTGCTTCGTGGCGATATTCCAGTCCCTCAAGAAAGAGAAGGTGGTCCTCAACACCGTGATGCTGTGCTTCACGTCCATAGTGATTGGTTTTTCCATCTTCTCGATAGACATCATCCGCTCCTGCGTCAAGACCCCGACCAACGAGTACCAGCCGGACAATGCCTTTACCCTCGTGAGATACCTTTCCCGCGAACAGTACGGCAAGACCCCGCTCATCTATGGGCAGTACTTCGATGCCCCGTACGAAATAAAGACGGGCAAGTACTGGGCTCCCGTAAACGGGAAATACAAGCACGTGGCCGCTCCTTCGGAGGCTGTTTACAAGTCTTCCGGCAAGATGCTCTTCCCGCGTATGTGGAGCGATGACCCGACCGGCCGCTACCAGGAATTCTACGAGTCATATATGAAGGGTAAGGGGCAATCCGTCGAGGGCGCTAAGCACAAGAAGCCTTCCTTCTTCACGAACATATATTACTTCCTGGATTACCAGCTGAACTGGATGTACTGGAGGTATTTCATGTGGAACTTCGTGGGACGCCAGAACGACATAGCGAGCCCTACTCCCGGAGAGCTGTTCTACGGAAATTGGGAAAGCGGTGTGAAGTTCATCGACGAGGCGCGCCTTGGGAACCAGGACCTCGCCCCCGCACCCCTGAAAGAGAACACCGGGAAGAACCATTATTTCTTCCTCCCGCTGCTCCTTGGCCTCATCGGCCTGTTCTTCCAGTTTGACAGGGACAGGAGGGGCTGCTGGGTGGTCTTCCTGCTGTTCCTTCTGACGGGAATCGCCATAGTCGTCTATCTCAACCAGCCTCCCTATCAGGTGAGGGAGAGGGATTATGCATATGCCGGATCTTTCTATGCCTTCTCCATATGGGCCGGATTCGCCGTTGCGGCGCTTTACAGCATCCTGGACAAGGCTCTCAAGGGTAAATGCGGAGTTGCAAATGCCGCCGTCATCACCGCCCTGTGCCTGCTGGTGCCTGCGCGCATGGCTGCGGAGAACTGGGATGACCACGACCGCAGCAACCGCCGCACTGCGGTGGAGATGGCAAGGAACTACCTGAATTCCGTAGGTGAGAACGGCATACTCATCACCCATGGAGACAACGACACCTTCCCGCTCTGGTACGCCCAGGAGGTTGAGAATGTCAGGACCGATGTCCGCATAGTCAACACTTCCCTCCTCGGGACGGACTGGCACATCGACCAGATGAAATATGCGGTCAACGAGTCTGCCCCGCTGGACCTGAAGGTCGGGCTCGAGCAGTATCTCTACGGTACCAATGAATATGTTTACATAAACGACACGAGGAACCAGGCATTCCTGCTTTCGGACGTGATGAAGGTCTTCAGGCATCCGGATGCGAAGGTCGTCCTGGCCAACGGGGAGAAGGTGGACTACATCATGTCCCGCAGGCTCCTGATCCCGGTGAACAAGGAGAACGTCCGCAAGTGCGGACTGGTCCCGGAGTCCATGATGGACCAGGTACCGGACACCATCGAGATCAACATCTCAAAGGATAAGAACCTGATTACCAAGCCGGAACTCTTCCTGTTGGATTTCCTCTCAAGCTACAATTGGGACAGGCCCCTGCATGTGCTCAATTTCGGCGGCGACCTGAATGTCGGCATCAAGGACTATCTCTTCTTCAACGGCTATTCCGAGGTCTTCGTTCCCATCAAGAACAAGCCCAGCACCACCGATCCGGGCAAGGTTGACACTGAAAAGCTCTATCACCTGATGAAGGATGTCTATTCGTGGGACGCCCTCAGCCGCGACGACTACAATGTGGATTACCAGAACTACTACACCCATCTGGGAGTGCTGTCCCAGAGGGGAATGTTCGTGAATTGTGCGACAGCCTTCCTCGAGGCGGGCCAGAATGACCGCGCCCTCGAAATGCTGGACATGTGCCAGGAGAAGATCCATCCGAAGAGGTACCCCCTCGAGAGCGTATGCATAGGTTTCAGCGGCAATGACTACATGGTCACCCAGATGATATCCCTCTACTACAAGCTCGGGCAGGATGAGAAGGCCCGTAAGCTGGCATCCGAATTCAGGGATGACCTTCTGGTTACCAGCAGGTTCTACAAGGATTTCTTCCCGTATTCCCAGTACGACCTGGAGACCTGCACCCAGTACTATTACTACCTGTGCGACATGATGGACGTGGCCGGGGACGAGGAACTCGCAAAGCAGTACAAGGCCGAGTTCAACGAAATAATGGGCCTTGGCTCTGAGGAATGATGCATATGGCGGAGTACCCTTCAGACAGGTGGCAGGACTACGAACTGATCGATTCCGGCGACGGTGAGAAGCTGGAACGGTTCGGGAAGTACACCCTGATCCGTCCGGAGCCGAAGGCTCTCTGGACGAAATCCATGCCCTACGCCAAGTGGCGCTCCTTCGCCAACGTGAGGTTCTCTCCGGGTGCCGGATTCGGCAAGGCCGGAAAAGAGGACAGCGGTACATGGGACAAGGCCGGGGCCATGGATGACCAGTGGTACATTCGCTATAAAGGCTGCACTCCCGGTTCCTCCTCGTTGGAAATGAATCTGCGTCTGGGACTTACGGCATTCAAGCACGTCGGCGTGTTCCCGGAGCAGGCTCCTAACTGGGAGTGGATATATGCCCGTACATCCTCTCTTGCCGCCCAGGCTAAAGCCCGCGGCGAAGCGCCTCCAAAGGTGCTGAACCTCTTTGCATACACCGGAGCGGCTTCCCTGGCGGCCAAGGCTGCCGGAGCCGAAGTGACCCATCTTGATTCCGTCCGGCAGGTGGTGACCTGGGCGAGGGGGAACATGGAGCGCAGCGGCCTTGACGGAATACGCTGGATTGTCGAGGATGCGATGAAGTTCGTGTCCCGGGAGGTCCGCCGGGGAAATGTGTACCAGGGAATCATCCTGGACCCGCCAGCATACGGGCACGGCCCCGACGGAGAGAAATGGAAGCTGGATGAACTCCTCTTCAAGATGATGCAGGGAGTTTCTTCCATCCTTGCCCCTAAGGATTCATTCATGGTACTCAACCTTTATTCGAACGGCTATTCTTCCCTCCTCGGGGAGACCGTCGTCCGGCAGGCTTTCGGTTCCAGGATGGCTGAGGGAGGGGAGGCTTCACCCGTCCTGACCTCAGGTGAACTTGCCCTTCAGGACCGTTTCGGGAAGGCGCTTCCCTTGAGCATATTCGTCCGCCTTACCCTTTAGGGGGACCGTGACGGAAAATATTTCCCCTCTGTGAAGGAAAAAGCGTTGTTATTTGAAAATCATTCGTATATTTGCGTCTGCAAACGTTTGCATAAACCATAAATAACCATATTGCAATGAAAATAGCCAAGTATTCTTTCGGAGTGGGGGACCGCTTCGCACATGAGGGGGTCGCACAGCTCAGAGCTCTCCTGAAAGCAGAAAAACAGTTCGGTGTAAGTTTCGTCCCGGTGTGGAACAAATCCAACAGGGAACATGAAATCGTAGGTACGGAGCCTTCTTCCGTCAGGGTGGAGGCCGATGAGGCAGTCAAGGCCCTGGGTTACACCGGACAGTATTTCGTAGATGCCGACCACATCAACCTGAAGAACGTGGACAGGTTCATCCCGTACTCTGACTTCTTCACTATCGATGTCGCCGACAACATCGGGAAAGAGGCCGACGCCGCTTCGATGGATGCTTTCGTTAAGAAAGCCATGGCATATGCCGGAAACCTTGTGATTCCCGGAATAGAGGAGCCTTTCAAGGTGGATGAGGCCCTCCTCCGCACCATTGCATCGAGGTATCTTTCCGCTGCCCAGGAAGCCGGACGCATATATGCGCACATCGCCGCGGCAAAGGGCGCAGACAACTTTGTCACTGAAGTTTCCATGGATGAGGTAGAGGAGCCCCAGACTCCGGTCGAGCTCTTCTTCATCCTGATGGCCCTCGCCGGAGAAGGCGTTCCGATGCAGACCATCGCCCCGAAGTTTACCGGGAGGTTCAACAAGGGCGTGGATTACCGCGGAGACCTCGCCCAGTTCGCCCGTGAATTCGAGGAGGACCTCCTGGTCATCGACTTTGCCGTCAAGGAGTTCGGCCTTCAGGACAACCTCAAGCTCAGCATCCACTCCGGTTCCGACAAGTTCTCCATCTATCCCATAATGGGTGACATGCTGCGCAAGCACGGAAAAGGCATCCACATCAAGACTGCCGGAACTACTTGGCTGGAAGAGAACATCGGCCTGGCCCTTGCCGACCCGAAGGCCCTCGTCCTGGCGAAGAGGATCTACAAGGAGGCTCTCTCCCGCATGGATGAACTCACCATTCCGTATGCGGCCGTGATCGATGTCGACAAGAGCGAACTTCCTTCACCCGAAGAGGTAGACAAATGGGATGCGGAGACATATGCACGCACGATGCGCCACAATCCTTCCGATCCCCTTTTCAACTCTTCATTCCGCCAGCTCATCCACGTCAGCTACAAGATCGCTGCCGAGCTCGGGGATGAGTTCCTCGGATCGCTGGAGCGTCATGCCGACGTCATCGCCGACCAGATTTCGGCGAACATATGCGACCGCCACGTAGCCAGGCTTTTCCCGGTCGGAAAATAGTCTCCGCCCTTTAGCGGATCAAAGGATCCTGTCCCATCTTCAGCACCAGGGTACCCCCTGCGACGATGTCTGAATGGGACAGGATGCTTTTATTGTACGGTTCCCCATTGAGGATTGCATCCTGGATGTAGATGTTTTCGTCTGATAGGCCCTCCGCTATGACGGTGAAGGCCTTGCCGCCCGGCAGGTTGATAGTCAGCCTGGGGAAAGACGGGCTCCCGAGGGCGTATTCAGGCTTCCCTGGGCAGACAGGATAGAACCCCATCATACTGAAGACCAGCCAGGCCGACATCTGTCCGCAGTCATCGTTTCCGGAAAGGCCGTTAGGCTCAGGATGGTATTCCCTCCTGATGATTTCATGTACCAGGCGCTGGGTCTTCCACGGCTCTCCCGAATAGGCGTACAGGTAGGGGATATGATGGCCGGGCTCGTTCCCGTGCCAATACTTGTTTTCTGCGAAGAAAGTGTCCAGGAGGGTCGTGAAACGGTCTTTCCCGCCCATATGCTCCATCAGCCCTTCGACATCGTGCGGCACGAACCAGGTGTAATGGTAGGGAGTTCCCTCGCATATGTAGGGAGCCTTGGAGTTGGGATCGAAGGGCTCGTCGAAACTCCCGTCGGCGTGCCTGCCGCGGGCATATCCGGTCCCGGGGTCGATCACGTTCTTCCAGTTGGAGGCCCGCTTCAGGAGGCTGTCCCTGTCGGAGTCATGCCCCAGCTTGCCTGCAACCTGGGCGAGGACGAAGTCGTCATATGCATATTCCAGCGTCCTGGAGGTCTGCTCCCTCTGGTGGAAAGCCTCACGGACCGGATCTTCCATCGGGATATAACCGTACCTGAGGTAGGAATCGAGCGCCCTGCGTCCCTTCCCGTCCTTGTAGGAGGAATAATCCCGGTTTACCTCGAAGGCGTTCTTCCGCATCAGGGCATATGCCTTTTCATGGTCGAATCCGTCGAGCCCCTTCATTATCGCGTCTCCGATCATGGATATCCCATGGTCCCCGATCATTGCGGAAGTATATGACCCCCAGCAAGGGAAGATGGGCAGCCAGCCTCCGGCCCCTCCCATTTCAAGGAAGGATGAAATCATCTGTGAGGCCTCTGTGGGGGATATCAGGGTCAGGAGCGGATGGAGGGCGCGGAAGGTGTCCCACAGAGAGAAATCCCCGTACTGGACCGTCTCCGAGCGGCGTGTCCCGCTGTAGTCGAATCCTGGCCATGAACCGTCCACGTCGCTGTAGGTTCTCGGCAGGATCAGGGCATCGTAGAGGGCGGTGTAGAACATTTTCCTGTCCTCATCGGATCCCCCTTCCGCCACCACGCATCCCAAAGCCTTTTCCCAAATCTTTTCGGACTGTCCGGCCACCTTGTCAAAGTTCCATCCTGGGATTTCAGCTTCCAGGTTCTTGCGGGCATTCTCAGTGGAAGTAAATGAGGTGCCGACCTTTACAAGGACCGTCCCGGGCTTGTCCAGGCGGATGCGGACCCAAGCTCCGACCTTGCTCCCGGAGGCCTTGCATTCTAGGCCTTCCAGCGGCTGTCCGTCATTCTCCCATAACCCGAAGTCAAGGGGTGTGACATTGGTCCGGATTACGAAATGGCCGCTGAAGCCGGCAGGTTTCCCGCTGCCCTGGTAGATCCTGTGGACCGGGTTGGAACCTGAGATCTCCCCGGTGGAAGGGTCAATCTTCAGGGTAGCCTGCCGCTCGTCGCTGTTGGGTTCTATGACCAGGTAATGGTCACCGGCCTTGTCGAAGGTGAAACGCATGATCCCGGCACGCGAGAGCCCTGTGATCTCCCCCTGGATCCCATAGTCCTCCAGGATCGCGCTGTAGGAATAAGGCCTGGAGTCTTCAGTTTCGTGAGAGAATGCCGAGGAACGGTCCACGGCGTCAGTGGCCAGTACGTCGTTCATCGGCATGACCGTCACACTCCCGTAATCCTGGGTACATGAACCGTTGAGCCAGTGGCTGGCACGGAATCCCTGGATTCTTCCGCTGGAGTAATAGTATGGCGGAATGCACTTTCTTTCAGTTGCTTCCGTCTGCGGAACCCATGATGTCATCCCATGAGGAACTCCGACAGCAGGCATTATCTTCCCGTAGTCGGCCGCCAGGTCTCCCATGGTGTTTACCGTCCTGGTCGCATCTGTGCCGACCAGGGGGTTGACGAATGAAGTGAGCGGGGTCTTTTGGCTGCAGGAGACGGCGAAAAAGGCAAGAGCCGTCATGAAACAGGAGATTAAACGGTCCGAAATCATTGCATATGCTTATTGGGTTTCATAAAAGTATGAAAAGTTTGCCGAATGTGGATAAAAATTGTTATTTTTGATAGATACACATTTTTAGAAATATGAGGAAACTGATAGCCATTCTTACTGTTATCACGCTCTGTGCGGCAGCGTGTGCTTCTCCCAAAACCGACGGGGTCAGCTACTCCAAGGAACAGGTGAAGGCCCTTCTCAAAGAGATGCCCGAGCGTGCATCCAACCTTCACCATTTCTATGAGGTCCCGAAGATAAGCGACACGAAGGCGCCCTCAGGTTACGAGCCTTTCTACGTAAGCCATTTCGGACGTCACGGGTGCCGTTACCACACCAGTTCCAGTCCATATGAGACCGCCCTTGGCTACCTGAAGAAACTGGACTCCCTGGACCAGCTGACCAATTACGGCAAGGGCCTGCTCGAGGCTGTCGAATCCCTGAAATACACCCAGAGGGGAATGGACGGCATGCTTACCCAGAAGGGAGGCCAGACCCACAGGGGGATCGCCACCAGGCTTGCCGGACGCTATCCCCAGATATTCAACCAGAGCGGCAGGAATGACGTCAGGGCCTTTTCCTCCACGGTCCAGCGCTGCATTATGAGCATGTCCAACTTCATCCTCGGCCTGGAGAAGGCCGCTCCCGGACTGGACATCAGCATGGATACCGGCGCGAGGTACATGGACTACATCGCCCACTCGTCCAGCGGCGCCCCAGCCAACAGGGGAGGACAGATACGTGATTCGATGTTCAAGGCGCTCTTCAATCCGGACCGCATATGCAAGCTCCTGTTCAAGGACCCGAAAGCTCCTGCAAAGATCTTCAAGGACAAAGAGTACAATTTCTACTACTCAGTGATCAATGCCGGTGACATAGCCCAGTGCCTCGACACCGAGGTCCCCAATTTCTATTCCGAGCTGAACCTGGATGAGCTTTATGCCTTCTGGGCGGCAAACGACATCGGCACGGTCAACAACATGGGCCGGACCAGGGAGAACGGCGGTTACCGCGAAAGGGTTGTCGGAGGTCCCATCCTGAACGACATACTCAACAAGGCACAGGATGCAATTGACGGAGGGAAGGTCTGCGCCGATTTCCGTTTCGGTCACGACTCAGGCATCATGCCGTTCCTCTTCCTGATCAGGTTGAACGGATTCGATGAAACTTATTCATGCGCGGAAGCTCCGTCGAAGTGGCTCTGCTTCAAGGAGGTCCCGATGGCTGCCAACGTACAGTTCGTGTTCTTCAGGAACAAGCAGGGCTCCATCCTGGTCAAGGTGCTCCTCAATGAGTGCGAGCGCACTTTCCCGGCCCTTGAAGCGGTGAACGGGGTCTATTACAAGTGGCCTGTGCTGAGAGACTACCTCCAGGCCATCGCTGACGGAAAAAATAAGTAATACCGGACTCTCATGGACGAAAAGAAAAGATTCTACGTCTCGATGGCCATCCTGGCCGGGATGTTCTTCATCTTCGGCTTTGTGTCCTGGATGAATTCCATCCTCATCCCGTATTTCAGGATTGCCTGCGAACTGACTCATTTCCAGTCATATTTTGTCACACTCGCATTCTACATCGCCTACCTGGTCATGTCCGTGCCCTCCGGAATCCTGCTCAAGAAGGTGGGATTCAAGAGCGGCATGATGATAGGTTTCCTCCTTATGTCGATGGGCGCTTTCATCTTCGTGCCTGCGGCATATGCGAGGGCCTTCCCGATCTTCCTGGTTGGACTTTTCTCCATAGGCACCGGCCTTGCGATCCTCCAGACCGCGGCGAACCCATATGTCACGATCATCGGTCCGATCGAAAGTGCGACGCGCCGTATCAGCATCGTGGGCATATGCAATAAGCTCGCTGGCATCCTTTCGCCTCTTGTATTTGCAGCGATAATCCTGAAACCTGCTGACAGCGAGTTGTTTGCCGCCGTGGAGAGCGGGACCCTCGATGCGGTCACCCAGGCTGCCATGCTGGATGAGCTGATCCGTAGGACCATAGTCCCGTATGCATGCCTCGGCGTGTTGTTGCTCCTGTGCGGGATCGGGATCAAGTTCTCGGTGCTTCCGGAAATCGACACCGAGGAGCAGAATGCTTCTTCGGACGACGCCTCCGACAAGAAGAGCATATTCGATTTTCCGTACCTCATCCTGGGAGCCCTCGCCATATTCTTCCATGTCGGGACCCAGGTCGTGGCCATCGACACTATTATCAATTACGCCAATTCCTTCGGTATCAACCTGCTGGACGCAAAGGTCTTCCCATCCTATACCCTGGCGTGCACTATGCTGGGTTACATAATCGGCATCATAGTGATCCCGAAGTTCATATCACAGCAGAAGGTGCTTGTGCTATGCACTGTGCTTGGCCTCCTGCTGTCTTTCGGTGTGATACTCGCCACCGGGAACCTTTCCCTCTTCGGGCATGACGCAAAGACGTCCATCTGGTTCCTCTGCGCTTTGGGACTGCCCAATTCCCTCGTTTACGCCGGCATCTGGCCGCTGGCAATCCGCGGCCTCGGCAAGTTCACCAAGACGGGGTCTTCGCTGCTTATCATGGGCCTGTGCGGAAACGCTATCATGCCCCTGATCTACAGCTGGTGCGCCAAGTACCTGGGCCTCCAGGGCGGTTACTGGGTGCTGGTTCCGTGCTACCTTTACCTGATCTTCTTCGCAGTGAAGGGCTACAAGATTACATCCTGGGGCCGCAGCACCGCTAAATAGCCGATTCATATGGACAGGCTTATCATACGTGGCGGCAAGGCGGTCCTGAAAGACCGGATCGAGGACGGACTCGCACTGGTGTGCGAAGACGGCTGCATTTCGGCCCTTGTCCCGGAGGAAAAGGTCGTCCCTTCTCCTTCGGACAGGGTACTTGATGCAGACGGACTTTACTTCTCACCGGGATTCATCGACATGCACACCCACGGGGCCGGCGGAGCCGACTTCATGGACGGGACGGTGGATGCATATGTGACTGCCGCCAGGATGCATGCCAGCCATGGTACCACACTTCTGTTCCCGACCACCCTTACAAGCACCAACGAGCTGTTGTACAAGACCTTCGACATATACGGGAAAGCGTCCGCCGCGAACGTTGACGGGGCTGCCTTCGGAGGGATGCATCTCGAAGGACCGTATTTCTCGAAAGATTATGCCGGGGCACAGGATCCCCGCTACCTGCGCAATCCTGAGCCCTCCGAGTACCTGGAGATCCTCTCCCGTTCGGACCGTATCGCGAGGTGGAGCTTCGCTCCGGAACTGCCCGGTGCACCTGAGTTCGCCGCGGAACTCGCTCGTCGCGGGATCATAGCATCTATAGGGCACACCAGCGCCACCTTCGAGGACTGTGACGCCGCGTTCAGGATGGGAGCCACGCATATGACCCATTTCTTCTCCTGCATGAGCACCATAACCCGCCGCAATGCGTACCGCTACGCGGGAGTGGTGGAATACGGATACTGGCAGGACGGGATGACCCTGGAGATCATTGCGGACGGGATACACGTCCCCGCGACGCTTCTGCGGATGATCCTCAAGATCAGGGGAGTGGACAACATATCCGTAGTCACTGACTCCATGCGTGCCGCAGGAATGCCGGAAGGTCCGAGCCTTCTCGGCGGCCTAGCCGACGGCCAGGAGGTCATAGTTGAAGACGGGGTTGCGAAATTGACGGACCGTTCTGCCTTTGCCGGGAGCGTGGCAACCGCCGACCGTCTGGTCCGTACCATGGTGAACCTCGGGGGCTTGACGCTTCCGGAAGCGGTGAGGATGATTACCTGCAATCCCGCATCCGTTATGAGGATTTCCGGGCGGAAAGGCAGTTTCGACGCCGGGAAAGATGCCGATGTCACTATCTTCGATGAGAATATAAATGTCAAATACACAATAGTTAAAGGAAATGTCATCTACAAAGCATAAGCCGGCGGACAAGGTCTTCCGGGAGGGACTTCTTGAAGTCAGGATCTTCGCGGACATCCGCGACATGGGTGCAGCCTCGGCGGAGGAAATCGCCCAGGCAATCATCGCCAAGCTGAAAGAGAAAGAAGAAGTCAACATGATTTTCGCCGCGGCCCCTTCGCAGGACGAAATGCTGAAGAGACTTGTAGCATATGAAGGCATAGACTGGACAAGGGTCAATGCTTTCCATATGGATGAATATGTCGGTCTAGGACCCGATGCCCCTGCCGGATTCGGGAACTTCTTGAGGCAGAGAGTATTCGGTAAGCTTCCGTTCAAGAGCGTGAATTATCTGGACGGGCTTGCCGCCGATCCCGAAGAGGAGTGCGCAAGGTACTCGAAGCTGCTCGCGGAGCACCCGGTGGACATAGTCTGCCTTGGTATCGGAGAGAACGGGCACATCGCTTTCAATGATCCCGGCGTCGCCGATTTCAATGACCCGAAGGCTGTGAAGGTGGTCGCCCTCGACAGGGTCTGCCGCCAGCAGCAGGTCAACGAGAAATGTTTCCCTGACTTCGACTCTGTTCCGGCATATGCGTTCACCCTTACCGTTCCTTCCCTGATGAAGGCCGACAAGATGATCTGTGTCGTACCGTTCACCAACAAGGCTCCGGCAGTGAAGCGTGCCCTTACTGGAGAGATCTCCGAGGAATGCCCCTCCAGCATCCTGAGGACAAAGGCGGGTGCCGTCCTTTACCTTGATGCCGACAGCGCATCCTTGCTGTAATCAGTTGAAATACATATGCTTTTTAAATATCACATCATGAAAAAGATATTCGTCCTGCTTGCCATGACGGCACTGTGCATCGGAACCAGTGCACAGAATGTCATGCGCATAGGCATAATCGGCCTTGACACTTCCCACTCCACTGCATTCACCGAGCTGATCAACAGCGGAGCCGATCCGGCATTTTCGGACGGGTGGAAGGTAGTCGCGGCTTATCCCCAGGGTTCCAGGACCATCGAGTCCAGCTATAGCAGGATCCCCGGTTACATAGAGAAAGTCAAGGCGAACGGTGTGGAGATCTGCTCTTCCATAGCCGAACTTCTTGGCAAGGTGGACTGTGTGCTTCTGGAAACCAATGACGGCAGGATGCACCTGGAGCAGGCCGCCGAGGTCTTCAAGGCCGGGAAACCGGTCTATATCGACAAGCCGATGGGAGCGACCCTCGGAGAGACCATCGCCATCTACCGCCTGGCGGAGAGGTACGGGATCAAGACCTGGTCCTCATCGGCGCTGCGTTTCAGCGCCGAGACACAGAAACTCGGTGCCGGAGAGTACGGAAAGATCATAGGGGCAGACTGTTACAGTCCTCATCATCCTACTCCTACCCATCCTGATTTCGGCTTCTACGGAATCCATGGGATCGAGTCCCTCTACACCGTCCTCGGAACCGGCTGCAAGGCCGTGAGCCGTGTCCACAGTGAGAAGGGCGACGTCGTAACCGGAGTATGGAACGACGGCCGCCTGGGAACCTTCCGTGCCATCGAGCAGGGCCCAAGCATCTATGGCGGAACTGCTTTCGGTGAGAAGAAAGCCCTCCCGGTAGGACCGTACGAGGGCTACAAGCCGCTCCTGGCCGAGATCCTCAAGTTCTTCAAGACCGGGGTTCCTCCCGTTCCGGAAGCCGAGATCATCGAGATGTTCGCTTTCATGAAGGCCTCCAACATGAGTGTTGAGAGGGACGGAAAGATGGTTACCCTCGAGGAAGCCATGAAGAAGGGTGAAAAAGATGCCCGCAAACTCATAAAGCCCTATCTCGAGTAGTTCCGTATGGGAAATATCGTGTCACATAGCGAATTCTATCCTGCAGAAGGCCTCTTCTACGGGTCGGTTCCATATGTGATGCACACCCGTTTCGACGTCGTGATGATGAGCATCGACAAGGAGCCTGCGGAGGCTGTCTGGGAAGACATATGTTCGGAGCTTGAGAGGCTATGGCATATGCTTGACCGATTCGATCCCTCCAGCGAGGTCTCATTGCTGAACTCAGGGGCCGCTGATACTCCGGTCGAGGTGAGTGACACAATGGTCGAAGTGCTGCGTCTATGCGCCCTTTACCATGAGAGGACCCTGGGCATATTCGATGTCACGAAGCGGGATTTTTCCCGTGTCAGGCTGGCAGGGAACGCCGTGAGCTTCAGCTCACCGGACACGTTCATCGACCTGGGCGGATTTGCGAAAGGTTATGCTGTGAGGAAGGTCAGGGACCTTCTGCGCGGCGCCGGGATAGAGAATGCATATGTGGATTTCGGGGGCAGCACGATCCTCGGAATGGGACATCATCCCTTTGGAGACAGCTGGAAGGTTTCCCTCCAGAATCCGTTCACGGGCAATTCGATAGGGGAGTTCAGCCTGAGGGATTCCACCCTCTCTACATCGGGGAACACGCCGGATTATGCGGGTCATATAATCAACCCTCGGACGGGTGCGAAAATTGCAGGGAAAATAGCCTCGACAGTGATGTCGCCGGATCCTCTTGACGCAGAGGTCCTCAGCACTGTCTGGCTTATAGCAGGAGCGCAGCAGCGGCAGGAGGTGAGGAAGAATTTCCCTGATGTTGTTGCGTCGGTTTACGAATTATGATTTAATTAGATATGAACAGAAGAGATTTCATGAAAAACATGGGGGTAGCCACTGGCGGAGCCCTGCTGGCCACTTCCCCCTGGCTGAATGCATCCGCCCGCAAGAAGGAGGAAGGACTCTCCGGGCAGAAGGCCAGGATAGGAATGATAGGAACCGGTTCCAGAGGGCAGTACAACCTGGACCTGCTCCTCCATATTCCCCATGCCCAGATAGTCGCCCTGTGCGATAACTATGAGCCGAACCTTCAGACCGCTGCTGCCCTGGTCCCCGGGGCCAAGCTTTACCGGGACTATCACAAGCTCCTGGAAGACAAGGATATAGATGGAGTGGTCATCTCTACTCCCCTTAACTGGCATGCCCCGATGGTCCTGGATGCCATAGCAGCCGGCAAGAATGTCTATTGCGAGAAGGCCATGGCCCGTACCATGGAGCAGTGCAAGGCGATCTACGACGCTTACCAGAATACGGACAAGGTAGTCTATTTCTGCATGCAGCGCATGTTTGACGAGAAGTACAGGAAGGGCGTGCAGATGCTCCAGGACGGTGAACTCGGGGACATAGTTGGAATGCGCTGCCACTGGTTCCGCAATGCCGACTGGCGCCGTGACGTACCGTCTCCGGAGCTTGAGCGCAAGATCAACTGGCGCCTGTACAAGGAGAGTTCGGGCGGCCTGATGACCGAGCTGGCCTGCCATCAGCTGGAAGTCTGCAACTGGGTAGCCGGAAAGCTCCCGGTCAGGGTCCAGGGAGTAGGGGACATAGTCCACTGGAAGGACGGACGCGAAGTCTATGACAGCGTAAACGTGATCTACAGCTTCTCGGACGGAGTCAAGATCAATTACGAGTCCCTGATCTCGAACAAGTTCAACGGTATGGAGGACCAGATTCTGGGCACGAAGGGTACCATTGACCTGGCGCGCGGCATCTACTGGCTTGAGGACGACCACACCCAGTCGGGTATCCGCCAGCTGCTGGAGCAGGTGAAGGACAAGGCATTCGCCGCTGTCCCGAGCGCCGGTCCAAGCTGGAGGCCGGAGACCAAGACCGGTCACATCCCGCACTCCGTCATCGAGGGAGACATCCATGTCAACGGAGGACAGAGTATGATCGGTGCGGCCAATGACGGTTCGGACAAGATAATGTCCGCTTACTGCCGTTCGGTCATTACCGGGGAGAAGTCACCCAATGTGGTGGAAGAGGCCTATTGCGCAACCATTCTCTGCCTTCTCGCCAATGAAGCCATGGAGGGGCAGAAGATAGTGGAGTTCCCTGAAGAGTACAAGATCCCATATATGAAGTTCTAGAGATGAAAGATATAGTTATTACCGCACAGCAGCGCAAGCGCGAATGGCTTATAATCCTGTCCTGTTTCATCGCTGCCTGTCTTGTGAACCTCGGAGCGATAATCGGTTACTCGCGTCCCTGGACGGAGCTTTTCTCCCAGATCGGGTACGTAGTGGCCGTTACCGTCATCCTTTACGTCCTGCTATGGATTGTCAGGGGCGTCATCGCCCTGGTTAAATGGATTATCCGGAAAATAACCAAACACTGAAACATATGTCAACCAGAAGAGATTTTTTCAAAGAACTTGCAGGTGGCGCTGCGGCCTTCACTGTCGGTAGCGTGATGCCTGGTTTCAGCGCAAGCGCCAGGGCGAAAGTCGCCGGTGCCGGCGACAGGATCAACGTGGCCGTAATCGGGGTGAATTCCCGCGGCAAGGCCATCGCCACCAACCTTTCCAAGCTCAAGGATGAGTGCAATGTCGCCGCCCTCTGCGATGTGGATTCCAGGGCGCTTGAAACTTGCTCTGGAATAGTAGCAAAGTACTCCGGGACCACTCCCAAAGGTTATAAGGACATCCGGAAACTTCTGGAAGACAAGGATATAGATGCAGTTTTCATCGCTATGCCAGACCACTGGCACGCTCCGGCCGCCATCATGGCAATGCAGGCAGGCAAGCATGTCTATCTCGAGAAGCCGACCAGCCACAATCCCGCTGAGAACGAAATGCTCATCAGGGCTATCAGCAAGTATGGCAAAGTTGCCCAGGCCGGTAACCAGAGGCGTTCTTGGCCTAACGTCGTGGCGGCCATGAACGAGGTCAAGTCCGGTGCGATAGGCAATGTGCAGTACGCCAAGGCATGGTACACCAACAACCGTGGCCCCATAGGTGTCGGAAAGCCTGCTCCTGTTCCGGAGTGGCTGGACTGGGACCTCTGGCAGGGACCTGCGCCCAGGCGGGCTTTCAAGGACAACATCGTCCACTACAACTGGCATTGGTTCTGGCACTGGGGAACCGGCGAGGCTCTGAACAACGGGACCCACTTCGTGGATATGCTCCGCTGGGGCCTCGGTGTGGAATATCCCTCGATGGTCTCCTCTGTCGGTGGCCGCTACCGTTTCCAGGATGACTGGGAAACCCCTGACACCCAGATGATCTCCTATCAGTTTGCAAATGGGATGGCTTGTTCCTGGGAAGGACGCAGCTGCAACCAGCAGCCCGTTGACGGCATGGGTTCGGGAGTCGCTTTCTACGGAGACACAGGGACCGTCTTCATCCCCGGAGGAAACGAGTACAAGATTACCGACATAAAGGGTCGTGTCATAAAGGAAGTCAAGAGCAATGTCAAGTTCGAGCAGGGCAACCTCCTCGGACCGTCCGAGCAGCTTGACACTCCCCATTTCGTCAACTTCTTCAACGGCATCCGCAGGGGCGAGAAGCTCAATTCTCCGGTCTATGAGGCCTGCATCAGCACCCAGCTGGTAGAACTCGGGAACATTTCGCAGCGCGTCGGCCGTTCGCTCAAGATCGACCCGGTGAGCGGCAGGATCATAGGCGACAAGAAGGCCATGAAGTTCTGGGGCCGTGAGTACGAGAAGGGCTGGGAACCTAAAGTCTGACATCCTTAGGATATCTGGATCATGAAAATATTGTTACTCTTCCTGAGCTTGCTGTTAAGCGAGCCAGGAATCATTTTTACTTCTTCCGATGGTGTGAAATGCCGTCTTACGGCACGCGGCAACTGTACCTGGAGGATCCAGGGCGAAGCTAAGCCGGGTGCAGGGTTCAATGATGAAGGCGCAGTCCAGGCTCTTTCTTCTTTCATGGGGGAGACATTGGATGACGCGGCCCTTCCCCTCAGGCGCAAGGGTGGAAAAACAGTCACTGCCAAATCTCCGGACGGGTCCAGGGTCCAGCTGCTTCCTGACGGCTCCCTGGTTTTCATTTCCGCTTCCGGGAAGGAGGTGGTCCGCATCCGGTCGATCGCCAGTCGCGACGGCAAAACATATGTCAAGGGTTCTCTCACTGAAGGAGAGCATGTTTACGGTCTCGGGGAGAGGCTCGACCGTGTTGACAAGGCGGGACAGAAGGTCTCCCTTTACACCAGTGACGGCTGGAATGACACGAATGCCACCTACATGGCGATACCTCTCTTTTCGACTACCCGTGGCGGCGGCGTCTTCGTGAACAGCTATGCCCGTTCGGTAATGGATTTCGGCTCGGAAAAAGCCGGGGAGTGGACCATTGAACTGGAGGATCCAGAGTTCGATGCATATGTTTTCGCTACGGACAGGATCGCCGAGGTGCTTGGCGGTTACACCCGTCTTTCGGGCGCTCCCGGGAAGCCGGATGAATGGAACTACGGTCCGGTCATATGCCGTTACAGCCCTGATTTTTCCCTTCTCAAGGGCATCCGTTCCGGGATGAAGGGCAATACCCGTTTCCTCGGTCGCGGCATTGTGGATATCATCAAGGCCCACTGTGAACTGGCTTCCAGGCCCACAGCCGTAATTATGGAGCCGTGGAACGTGAACGTGTTCAGCAAGGCTCCCGGTGAAATCGTGGTCGCCGACAGGAACGCCGACGGGACGCTCAAATACTTGAATCCGGAGAAGACAGACATAGCGACCAGGAAGGTGAGGGGTGAAGGCACTGACGGGGCACGTCTCCGCGCCCAGGCGCTTCGCGACGCGGGGGACTACCTCAATGCGCTGGGAATCCATATGATGGGTTATATGCGTGTAGGTTCGGTGCTTTCAAAGGACGCTCCGGGCTTCAAGAGGGAGTACCTTGTCAAGGCGGACATCCTTTCCGGAGGCAAGGTGGTTGCGGAAAACTCCAGCCTGATCCCTGATGTCTACGGTGGGCAGATCAATCCTGACCTAACCCGCGGAAGGGCCTATGAGTACATCGACGTAACCAATCCCGAGGCCTGGGACTGGTACATCAACACTGTCTGGAAGGAACTGACCGACTGTGGGATAGAAGGCATGAAGATCGATTTCTGCGAGCTTATGCCCGACAATGGCCATGAATATGAGGGAGTGTCGGTACGCTACAAATGGCATGATCCTTCCGTGTTTGCGAATGCTGAGGTACACCATGCTTATCCCACTTTCTTCGTCTCCGCGCTCAGGAAGTCCCTGGAAGGGAAGGTGCGCGGCGGGGGCAGCTTCATGGCTTTGGCGCGTGGCGGCGGAATAGGGTCCCAGCGCAACCCGTTCATGTGGGCCGGAGACCAGCTGAGGGTCTTCGAAAAGCTCGATGACCAGCTTTTCGCCGTGATGAACTCATCGATTTCAGGTGTTCCCTGGATGACATATGACATGGCCGGATACCAGTATGCGGGCCTGAAGCCCAAGCCTGTCGGGGTGTTCAACCCCAAGACCTCCGAGATCGACCTGGGCCGTACCGAGGCCGGGGAAGGGGAGGAAGTAGTTCACATCCGTACCAGCAGTACTGTCCCTCCTGAGATGGAAGCCAGGGTGTTCCTCCGCGGAACGGCCTTTACAACCTTCACTCCCTGCGTCCAGACGCATGGGTTCGTGAAGCATGTCTATGAGTTCGATGAGGCGACCCGTGAGGCTTACAAGAAGCTTATGAGGACCCATGAGGAGCTTTATCCCCTTTTCGGGAAACTCGCTGATGAGGCTGTGGCCACCGGCCTGCCTCCGGTCCGTCCCCTTGTGCTGGGCTGGCAGGACGATCCCAAGGCTTGCTCGGTCCAGGATGAATTCATGCTTGGAGACCAGTACCTGGTCGCCCCTGTACTGACTGATACTGATTCGCGCGAGGTTTATCTCCCTGAGGGCCGTTGGGTTGAAAAGGCTACCGGACGAAGCTTCGATTCCCCCAAATCCGGCCTCACCATAAAGGTCGCAGCCAAGCCCGGCGAGATCCCGGTGTACCTTCTTCAGAAATAGATTTTGCTCCCTGCGGGGCACATCAGACTCCTGCGCCTAAAGGCGCCCTGACGGGAAAATGTCGTCTGGTGCGCCCCGCAAGGAACAGGATGGCCTGTTGACGTTTCTGAGTGTTCCACTGTAAAAGGATAAGGAAGCGCCGATATTGACACTGCAACGTGAGGCGATTCCCAAGTATGACGGCTAATCCCTTCTGAAGGATGTTTGAGCCCTGCAAAGTCTCCAGTTATCCATAAAGGTCCAACGACAAACCCAGCTAATGCTCCTGAGAAGAAGTACTTTGCCCAATTCCCTTTCCCTAAATCGTCATGACGGGCAGAATGGGAAGCAAGATTTCCAAAACCAAAAAGAGCCGCAAGGAGTAATACAATCTCACCGCTTTCATCCGTATATTTCAGCGGATTGTTCAGGGCATAGGCGAATCGGTTGAAGTTCTGGGTGAAGCCGGGGGTCTGGACGTAGGGGTCGGGGCTAAGGAAGCGGCCGAGGAGGGGGTCATAGATGCGGGCGTTGGCGTTCCAGAGGGAGAACCACGGTAGCCATTCGTGCCCGGTGAAGCCGCGGCCGAGAGCCAGCGCGGGTTCGCTTCCGACGCTGTACTGCGTTAGGCTCGAAAGGTTGAGCGCCCGTCCCCAGGGATCCCATGCATCCCTTTCGACAACAGTCCCTGAGGCATTCGCAACGGCTATTATGCTGCCCAGATAGTCCTTCCCGCTGGCCAGGGCCGTCCAGGTACCTCCGTTGGTGCTGACAAGGACCACGGGAGCGCTGTAGGCATCCCCTCCCAGCCAGAGCCTCCGGGTCGTCCCCGATGAGGTCGTCTCCTGCTCGTAGCAGCCTGCAAGGTAACGCCTTGTAGCGACGGTATTCCCTCCGGAGACCGTCTTAACCACCATCCCGTCACGGTCATCCCCCGGACCATAGGAGATGGTCGCTGTGTAGAGGCTGTTCACGATTGTCTTTGGCTTCCCGCTGACGGTGTAGGTTACGTTCAGTGCAGCATCCCTAGCCGAGGCGGAACTGCTTGGAACATAGGAAGTGAGGGTGTACGGAGCCAGCGTGTCGGCATAGGCCATTGTACCCGAAGTGGACAGGGATGTGATGTTGGCGAACTGGACGTAGGCTACCGTCATAGCCGGCCCGGTGGAGCCGGAAGTAAGACGGTGGAGGCTGTCGTAGGAATAGTTCTGTGTCATGCCTGCACTTTCAGGGCTCCGCAAGATAGGTTGCTGGAATAAATTGTCACGTTAGCATCTCCTTCAAGCAAGAAGGCGCGTATTTCAAAAATATCGCTAAATTTTATCAAAAAACGCATTACACGCTTCTTCTTCTGTTTGATATAAAGTGATATCCTTTATATCTCCTCGTTCAGAATAAAAAACTCTCCATTGCCCACTTTCAAGTTTTTCAATATTCCATCCTTGATACTCTAGTGCAGGCAATATTCCCAAATAAAAGATTTTTTTCTTATAAAAAACATTAATTACTATTGACGATTTGTTAATAACGCTTACACGTTTCAAATATGGAAGTTTCCGTTTTATTGTTCGTCTTAATTGGTTGAATTTCATAAACTATAAGGGAGTTAAAAAACCATTATCAATATAGTACTGAATA
>CADCQP010000191.1 GCA_902803535.1 uncultured Bacteroidia bacterium
ACGAACATAAGCGCCAGCAGACCGTTAACCGACTTGCCGGAACCCTTGAATTCCTTCCATATGAATATGCCCCATATGGCTGCAATCATAGGCGCACCCTGACCGAGGGCATATGAAATCGAAGCCCCGGCCTTTCCTGAGGCGATGTAGCTGAAGGCCGTACCAAGGCACCATATGGCACCTCCGAGCATGCCCACCAGATGCGTCCCGGCGCTGCCCTTGAAATAGGCGGACGGCTTCACGGGCTCTCCCACGAAGGGCTTGCGCATTACCAGGGTGTTGAAAATGAAGTTACTGAGCAGGACACCGACGGAGAACACCACGATGGCTGTGTAGGGAGTGACCTTCCCCGCAGCGGGCTGGGCGAAATTGCTGAGGTCCATGGAAGCCGCGACGAAACGGTAGAAGAAGGACATGATGACACCTGCGCATATGGCCAGGAGGATGCCCTTGCGGCTGTCTTTCTTGGATACGCTGTCCCCTCCCTTCTTTCCGGAGGCGATTCCGTTGAGGACTATGGCAATGACGACCAGAAGCACACCGGCAGCCAGGAGTCCAACATTACCGCTGGTCCCCTGCTGCACATCTACTATATAATTGTTGACCACACCGAGCACGAGGGCGAGGCCTACACCCAGAGGGAAGGCGACCGACATGCCGGCTATGGAAGTAGAGGCACTGAGAAGGATGTTGGATGCATTGAAAATCACTCCTCCGAGGATTATGCTTCCAAGGGCGGCACAGTCTGCCTGTGCAAGATCCTTCAGGAAAGGCCTGCCTTCAGCACCGAAGGAGCCCATGGTGAATGCTATCAGCAAGGCGAAGAGGACCATACCGATAACATAGTCCCAATAGAAAAGTTCGTACCGCCAGCTCTTGGCTGCCAGCTTCTGGGTGTTGCCCCATGAGCCCCAGCAGAGCATGGTAATGATACAGAAAAGGACTGCAAGTGAATAACTTCCGACGATAAACATATGCGTTTAATTTTATAGGATTATCTCATTCCTGTAAGGCAGGGAGGCCTGTGCTCCCATTTTCTGGACCGTCAGCGAAGCTGCGGCCGTCGCGAATCCGACGCTCTCGACGACATCTTTCCCCTCTGAAAGAGCTACGCAGAGGGCCCCGCAGAATGTGTCGCCCGCTCCTGTCGTGTCCACTGCCTTGACCTTCCTGGACGGGACCTCAATGGCCTCTCCGTCCTTGTAGATGAGCGAACCGCGCGATCCCCTTGTCAGGATTATGGTGCCTACGCCCTTGTCGTGAAGGTGCACGCACGCCTTGACTATTGATTCCCTGTCATCCACTGCCATGCCGCTGAAACGGGCCAGCTCGGTCTCGTTGGGGATGAAGTAGTCCGCAATCCGCAGCAACTCATCGGGGAGATCGCATGCAGGGGCCGGATTCAGGATGACGGCGACACCTGCTTCATGAGCGATCTGTGCAGCCTTAAGCACCGTGCTGACAGGTATTTCCAGTTGCATGAGAAGTATCGACGCCCCCTTGATCGCATCAGCACACTTTTCTATATCGTCCGCCGACAGGTCCATATTCGCCCCGGGAGCCACGGTTATGCTGTTTTCCCCCGAAGCATCCACATTGATCAGGGCCACCCCCGACGGGAGGTCCGAAACAAGGAGGTTGGAAGTATCCAGCCCCTCGCGTTCATACTGGGCCACGGAATTCTTTCCGAAAAGGTCATTCCCGACCTTGCATATGAAGGAGACCTTTCCTCCGAGCCTGGCGGCTGCGACTGCCTGGTTGGCACCTTTGCCGCCGTGCCCCATTGAGAACACTCCTCCGAGGACGGTTTCGCCCGGAGTGGGGATTTTTTCCGACTTGACGGTCATGTCCGTATTGCTGCTCCCGATAACAAGGATCCTGTTTTCTTTCATGTCAGTCTAGTGAATTAACATATGGTTTCCTACAAATATAAACAATTAAGGCTGACTATTCAAAAGAAAAAATGTAAATTCGCGGAAACAAAAAAAATCTTTTGAAGACAATGAAAAGACTGTATGGAATCGCAGGAGCGGCCGCACTGACCGTTCTTACTCTTGTTTCGTGCGGCCCGAAGAACAACAGCCTTACCAAGGCGGAGCAGGCAGAAGGATGGCAGCTCCTCTTCGACGGCAGCACCCTCAATGGCTGGCGCGACTACAATTCGGACGCCCTCACCGGCCCCTGGGTCGTGGAAAACGGAACAATCCGCGCTGAAGGCAAGGGAGACGATGCAGCCGGCTACATCGTAACTGACGCCCAGTACGAGAACTTCCACCTCATGTGGGACTGGAAGATTTCCAAGGGAGGCAACAGCGGAATGCTCTACCACGTCGTAGAACGTCCTGATTTCAAAGTGCCATATGTCACAGGTCCCGAGTACCAGCTAATCGACGATGAGAACTGGGAAGAGGTCAACGGCTATCCCCTCGAGCAGTGGCAGAGGTGCGCAGTCGACTACGCCATGTACGTACCTGATTTCGAGACCCGCAACCTCAAGCCCGCAGGACAGTGGAACCACTCCGAGATCATCTTCGACAACGGCCACGTGACCTACATCCTCAACGGCAGCAAGACCGTCGAATTCGATGCCTGGTCTCCCGACTGGTACCAGCGCAAGGCCGCCGGCAAATGGGC
>CADCQP010000192.1 GCA_902803535.1 uncultured Bacteroidia bacterium
AGAGGATCCGCGCATAGACCAGGTCGAAGGGGTCCTTCCAGGGGCCAACTGTGGTGGATGCGGTTATGCCGGCTGCCGGGCATTTGCAGAATCGGCGGTCAAGGCCGGCAATCTGGAGCAGCATTACTGCTCCGTGGGCGGCAACTCGGTGATGAAGCAGATCGCTGACATCCTGGGTATCGCCGCAGTGGAGAAAACAAGGCAGGTGGCAGTGCTCCGCTGCAACGGAACATGCGAGGTCAGGCCCACGGCCAACACCTATGACGGATGGGCTTCCTGCAATGCAGAGGCCTCCCTCTACACGGGAGAGACCATGTGCGCCTTCGGTTGCCTCGGACTCGGAGATTGCGTGGCCTCCTGCAAGTTCGGCGCCCTCTCCATCGATCCCCAGACTGGGCTCCCGGTTGTGGACCAGGAGAAATGCACCGCTTGCGGATCTTGCGTAAAGACCTGTCCCAAGCACCTTTTCGAGCTCCGTAATTACGGGCCCAAGGGTATGCGCATGGTCGTGACATGCCGCAATGAGGACAAGGGACCTGCCGCCAAGAAGGCATGTGCCAACGCCTGCATAGGATGCGGAATCTGCGCCAAGACCTGTACCCACGATGCCATCGTCGTCGAAAACAACAGAGCTTACATAGACTACACCAAGTGCAAACTCTGCCGCGAGTGCGAAGCCCTTTGTCCTACCGGAGCGATCCACGGGGTGAACTTCCCCAAGCCCCTTGACAAGGAAGCCGTAAAGCAGCGCGTGAACGAGCGCAACCGCAAGGCCCGCGAGGCTGCACTTGCCGCCAAATCAGAAAGCAAGGAGGAAACAGCATGAGTAAACAGACATTCCACATAGGTGGTATCCACCCTGCCGACAAGAAGATCTCCAGGGACTGCGCAATCGAGACGCTGCCTGTCCCGCCGACAGTCTATATCTCCCTGTCCCAGCACATCGGTGCCCCCGCCAAGCCCATAGTGGCAGTAGGGGACAAGGTCAAGACCGGCCAGCCGGTCGCCGAGCCGGGCGGATTCGTTTCGGCATGGATCCATTCATCCGTTTCCGGGACCGTCAAGTCCATAGGCCCGCGCAAAGACCTCTCCGGCAAGAGCGTCCCTTCAATCGAGATCGCCGTAGAAGGCGACGAGTGGAATGAAGGGATCGACCTGAGCGATACCCTCGTAACCGAATTCCCGGAAGACAACAAGGCCATCATGGCCAAGATTACAGCAGCCGGGGTCGTCGGTCTTGGAGGTGCTACTTTTCCGACCCACGTCAAGCTCAGCCCTCCTCCGGGACAGAAGTGCGAACGCCTCATCATCAACGGATGCGAGTGCGAGCCCTACCTTACCTGCAACTACCGTTACCTTCTCGAAAGGGGAGAGCAGGTAGCCGTGGGAGTCGCCATCCTGATGCAGGTACTCGGGGTCAAGGATGCTACAATAGCCATCGAGGACAACAAGCCCGAGGACATCGCGCATATGAAGGAAGTGGTGGCCAAACTTGCCGCGAAGTCCGACAAATACCGTGGAATTGAGATCCTCCCGATGATGACCAAGTACCCGGAAGGAGGTGAGAAACAGCTCATTGACGCCGTGATGAACCGTCAGGTCGCCTCCGGTGGACTCCCGATCAGCGTCGGCGCGGTTGTCCAGAACGTCGCCACCGCATATGCTGTTTACGAGGCTGTCCAGAAGAACAAGCCCCTGGTGTCCAACACCCTTACCTACACCGGTGACTGCGTCCCCGTACAGCACAACTACGAAGTCAGGGTCGGCACCCCTCTGTCATTCATCATCGAATGCGCCGGCGGAATGCCCCAGGATGCCTCCAAGGTCATCAGCGGAGGCCCCATGATGGGCAAGGCTGTCGCGAACCTGGATGCCGCCACTGTCAAGGGAACATCCGGACTCCTCTTCCTCACTTCAGAGCAGACCAAGAGGGCTCCCGCCACCGCTTGCATCCGCTGCGGAAGCTGCGCAGATGCCTGCCCGATGGGACTGGAGCCGTTCCTCCTCAAGAGGCTGGCCCTCGCTGGAGATCTGGACGGCCTCGAGCAGAATGCCATGCAGGATTGCATCAGCTGCGGTTCATGCCAGTACAGCTGCCCCGCCAGCATCCCGCTGCTCGACATCATGAGCCAGGGTAAGGCCAAGGTAATGGGTGTAATGAAGGCCCGCGCGGCAGCCGCAAAGGCGGCAGCTGCAGCCAAGGCTGCGGAAACAAGCGCTAAATAAAAGACAATCATATGAATAAACTTATAGTTTCTCCATCCCCGCACATCCACACCGGAGTCTCCACGACCTCGCTGATGCGTGACGTCGTGATAGCCCTCCTGCCTGCGGTGATAGTTTCCGTGATCTTCTACGGCCTTGGTGAACTGCTCGTACTGGCCGTGAGCGTCCTCTCCTGCATCCTGCTGGAATGGGCAATCACCAAGTACATGCTCCGCAAGCCCTCGACCATATGCGACATGTCGGCGGTTGTCACCGGACTGCTGCTGGCGATGAACCTGCCATATACAACACCCTGGTGGGTCGTCGTCCTGGGCGCCGTCTTCGCCATCGGAGTAGCCAAGATGTCATTCGGCGGACTTGGACAGAATGTCTTCAACCCCGCCATCGCCGGACGTGTGTTCCTCCTGGTGTCCTTCCCGACCTACATGACCACCTGGAAGATGCCTCAGGGACTTTTCGGCGCCGACGCCATTTCAGGTGCGACTCCCCTTGGCGCGATCAATGAGGCAGTCCTCCAGCACCAGAGCATCTCCTCCATAGTCTCCTCTTACGACTACGGTTCGATGCTGTTCGCCGGAATCGGAGGCTCGGCCGGAGAGATCTCTGCCCTCGCCCTCCTTGCCGGATTCATCTATCTGCTTGTCCGCAAAGTGATCAAGCCCTGGACGACCCTATCCATCTGGGGGACCGTCGCCCTGGTGTCCCTGCTGTTCTTCCTCGGGAATCCAGACCGTTTCACCGACCCGGTCTTCAACCTGCTGACCGGCGGTATGATCCTCGGATCCTGCTTCATGGCAACAGACTACGTCACCTCCCCGATGAGCGTCAAGGGATGTGTAATATATGGTATCGGAATCGGTTTCCTTACGTTGATGATCAGGTACTTCGGTTCTTATCCGGAAGGAATGTCCTTCGCCATCCTCATCATGAATGCCACCGTTCCGCTGCTCAACAGGTGGTTCCACCAGAAAAAATTCGGGAGGGCATAAGCTATGGCCGCTAAATCCAATCTTACCAACATGGCTGTGGTGCTTGCCGCCACATGCCTCATCTGTGCAGCCATCCTCGGCTGCGTGTATGCCGTGACCGCGGCTCCCATCGCCGAGACCAACGCCAACATCCAGAAGGCCGCCATCGCAGCGGTGCTTCCCGAAGGAGTGGAAGTCTCTGAAGCCGTTCCCGTGAAGGTCGGCGGAGAAGACTCCGAGTACTACATCGGAACCAAAGACGGAGCTCCTGTGGCATATGCCGTCAAGTCAACTACTTCCGGTTTCGGCGGCGCCCTGACCCTGATGGTCGGCGTGACTGCGGACGGGAAGGTTTACAACACTTCGGTCCTCTCGCACACCGAGACTCCTGGCCTCGGAGCCAAGTGCACCTCCGACCCCGCCTTCACTGCCCAGTGGAAGGGATTCGACACCGGGACCAAGATTCTCTCTGTCAAGAAGGACGGCGGAGACGTGGACGCCATCACTGCTTCCACTATCACCTCAAGGGCCTACACCCTCGCCGTCAAGAACGCATATGAGGCCGTAAAGGGGCTTGCTAAATAACGGGAGGAATGCCATATGTCTAAAATGCAACTCATTACAAAGGGCTTAGTCAAGGACAATCCTACATTCGTGCTTATCCTTGGAATGTGCCCCACCCTGGCTACCACCACCTCGGCAATCAACGGACTGTCGATGGGACTTGCCACCCTTTTCGTGCTCGTGCTCTCCAACATGGCCATCTCACTTGTTGCCAAGGTCACTCCCGACAAGGTGCACATCCCCGTTTACATCGTGGTAATCGCCACCTTCGTGACTGTGCTGCAGCTCCTGATGCAGGCCTACACCCCGGGCATCTACAGCGCCCTGGGCGTGTTCATCCCCCTGATCGTGGTCAACTGCATCATCCTCGGCCGCGCTGAGGCATTTGCATGCAAGCACAACGTGATCGATTCGGCCCTCGACGGAATCGGTGTCGGCCTCGGATTCGTGGCCTCACTCACCGTCATAGGAATAGTCCGCGAGATCCTCGGCAGCGGCTCTGTCTTCGGGTGGAAGTTCATCACCGGCGACGGGATCCTTGCCTTCATCATGGCTCCGGGTGCCTTCCTGGTTCTCGGCTACCTGATGGTCCTCTTCAATAAGTATCTGGTCAAGAAATAAAGCTGAACCGCTATGATGGAAATACTTCTGATAATTGTATCGGCGATATTCGTCAACAATGTCGTACTCGCCCAGTTCCTGGGCATATGTCCTTTCCTCGGGGTCTCCAAGAAGACCTCCACTGCGGCCGGAATGAGTGCGGCGGTCTGCTTTGTGATCACCCTGGCCACGCTTGTGACCTATCTTCTCAACAAGTACCTGCTTCTGCCCACCGGCATATTCAAGGTTGACCTGACCTTCCTCCAGACCATCCTGTTCATCCTGGTTATCGCAGCCCTTGTCCAGATGGTCGAGATCGTCCTCAAGAAGAGTGCTCCTTCCCTCTATCAGGCTCTGGGCATATATCTTCCGCTCATTACCACGAACTGCGCCGTGCTCGGTGTAGCCATCAACGTGGTTACCAAGCAGTTCACCTTCGGCGGCGCCCCGCATATGCTCGGCCTCGGCGATGCAGTCATATATGCTTTCGCTACATCCCTGGGCTATGGCCTGGCCATGATCCTGTTCTCGGGACTGCGCGAGCATCTGGAGCTCAATGACGTGCCCAAGGACTTCAAGGGACTTCCGATTGCCCTGATCACCGTCGGCATCCTTGCCATGGCGTTCATGGGATTCTCAGGAATAGCTTGATGGGAATGGAAGAATCATTCAGGATACCTTTCGACAGCATTCTCGACATTGTCTTCGGTGGAAAGGGGATCAACCTTGACGAACTTCCCATGGACTCTGTCAGGGAGTGCTATGATTTCCTTAAGGAATTCGCTTCCGACAAGGTCATATACGGAATCAACACCGGCTTCGGCCCCATGGCCCAGTGGCGGGTTGACGACAGGTACCTGACCGACTTACAGTACAACATTATCCGAAGCCATTCCACGGGAGCGGGAGAGGCACTGGACGACGAATATGTCCGTGCGGCCATGGTGGCCCGCCTGGGCACTTTCCTCCAGGCCCGTTCAGCAGTCCATCCCGACCTTGTGGAATTGCTTGTCGGAATGATAAATGCTGGGATCTATCCCTTCATCCCGATGCATGGGAGCGTAGGGGCCAGCGGGGACCTCGTCCAGCTAGCCCACCTGGCGCTTGCCATGATCGGTGAGGGAAAGGTCCATTACAAGGGGCAGTGGCGTCCTTCCGCCGAAGTGCTGGCTGAGAACGGCCTCAAACCCTTCCACATACACATCAGGGAGGGACTGTCCATCACCAACGGCACATCCTTCATGACCGGGATCGGCATTGTCAACCAGAGATATGCCTCGATGCTGCTCGACTGGGCGGTGCTAGCGACTGTCTGGATGAACGAGATAGCCTCCTCATTCGACGACTTCATGTCAGAAGGACTGAATGAAGTGCGCCGGCACCCAGGCCAGCAGGTGATCGCCCGGCGGATGCGGGAGCTTGCCCGCGGCAGCAGATGCCTGGAAAAACGGGAGCACGAGCTGTACGACAATGGACACAGCGACTCTAAGACCTTCACCCACAAGGTCCAGGCATATTATTCCCTCCGCTGCGGTCCGCAGATTTTCGGCCCGGTCCTGGAGACATTCGAAAATGCCCGCAGGGTGCTCGAGGAGGAGGTCAACTCCGCATGCGACAATCCCATAGTGGATCCCGTCGCCAGGAATGTCTGGCATGGCGGGAATTTCCACGGGGACTACATTTCCCTGGAGGAAGACAAGGTGAAGATCGCTACCGTGCGTCTTGCCATGACGGCGGAGCGGCAGCTCAACTACCTCTTCCATGACAAGATCAACGGTATCCTTCCTCCATTCCTGAACATGGGAGTCCTCGGACTCAACTACGGGATGCAGGCTTGCCAGTTCACGGCTACGTCCACCACGGCCGAATGCCAGACCCTGGCCATGCCCAATTACGTCCACAGCATCCCCAACAACAATGACAACCAGGACATCGTCTCCATGGGAACAAACACTGCCTTGCTTACCAAGAAAGTGATAGACAACTGTTTCCAGGTCTTCTCCATTCATTTTACAGCCCTCGCCCAGGCTACGGACTGCCTCGGGGCGGCCGACCGTCTCGCGCCTTCTACCCGGAAGGCATATGACAGTGTCCGCGCCCTTGTCCCAAGGATAGTGGAGGACAGGCCCTACTACGAGGACATAGCCAGGGTGGAGAAATGGCTCCGGAACAATCCCCTCAATCTGTACTAGGCAATGGAACTTTTTCCCGATCTTCAAAAGAGGTACACCAAGGATGTGTATTCCGCCCGAGAGGCTCAGCGTTTCGCTGAACTGATCGCTTTCGGCCCTGTCGTCTTCCAGGCATCGCGCCTGATGGTCAAATACGGGATCCTGGACCTTCTCAGGGACGCACCTGAGGGACTTACACAGGAGGAGGTGGCCTCTAAGGCCGGGATATCATTGTACGCGTCCAAATGCCTCCTGGAGGCGTCGCTCAGCATAGGCCTTGTCCTTGTTGACACGGACACCGACCGTTTCACCATCTCCAAGGTAGGCTGGTTCCTGCTGAATGATCCGGCCGCCAGGGTCAACCTGGACTTCAACAACGATGTAAACTACGAGGGGTTCTTCAAACTGGACGAGTCCTTCCGCGAAGGCCGCCCGGCCGGACTGGAGCATTTCGGCCCTTGGAGCACCATATACGAAGGGCTGTCACAGCTGCCGGAGGATGCTAGGAAGAGCTGGTTCGCATTCGACCATTTCTACTCCGACAATTCTTTCGATGCCGCTCTCGACATCATATTTTCCGCTCCCGTGGGGCACATCCTCGATGTCGGAGGAAACACCGGACGGTTCGCCCTCAAGTGCACCGGGCGTGACCCCAAGGTGAAGGTCACCATCCTTGACCTTCCCCAGCAGATCCGTACGATGCAGGAAGAAACTGCTTCCAAGCCCGGAGCCGACAGGATCTCAGGCTATGGGATCGACCTCCTTTCGGATGCTCCTTTCCCCTCTGGAAAGACATATGACGTCATATGGATGAGCCAGTTCCTGGACTGCTTCACCCCGGAGCAGATCCTTTCCATACTCCGCAGGGCGGCGGACGTGATGACAGAGGATACACGGCTCTGCATTATGGAACTGCTGTGGAACCGCCAGCGCTTTGAGCCGGCTGCCCTGTGCCTGACCTTGACCTCGCTCTATTTCACCGCGATGGCCAACGGCAACAGCAAGATGTACTATTCGGGAGACTTGATCAGCCTGGTGGAAAAGGCTGGACTGGAGGTGGAACAGATCCATGACGGGATCGGCCAGGGACACAACATCCTGGTCTGTAAAAAGGTAAAAGCAACAACTATGATAACGCAAAGGGATATTATTGAGAAAGTCAACGCATTCTTCGTTGAGGAGTTCGAGATTTCCGAAGAATTGCTTACGCCAAAGGCAACTCTGCGCAAGGATCTTGGCATTGACAGCCTCGACGTGGTCGATGTGATTGTACTGGTTGACAGGGAATTCGGGGTAAAGATAACTACCGAAGAACTCAAGTCGCTCGTCACCCTCGGTGACCTTTACGCTTTCATCGAATCCAAACTGTAGCAGTGGAAGAGAAAGAAGTAAAGTGGCAGGGGAAGACTGACGGGACTCCCTTCATGCACAGGGCCCTGATCGCGCTTTGCAGGGTGCTGCCGCTGGAGATAATGTACTTCTTCATGGCTACGGCCATTCCTTTCTATCTGGTTTTCAACCACAAAGGGTACATCTCCATCTATCATTATTTCCGTCGCAGGATGGGGCGCGGACCGCTCTGGTCCTTCTTCAGCGTTTGTTACAACCACCTGGTCTTCGGGGCCGTTGTAATCGACAAGTTTGCCTGTTTCGCCGGGAAGCGGTTCAAGACCCGCATCATGAACAAAGAACTGATCGACAAACTCCTCTCTTCCGACAAGGGCTTCGTGATGGTGGGCTCCCATGTCGGGAACGGCGAGATCGCAGGTTTCTCATTCAATTCTCCCAAGAGGATTAATTCCCTTGTCTTCGCAGGTGAAGCTGCTGATGTAATGGCTTCAAGGAGAGACACTTTCGCTGCGCATAATGTGCGGATGGTGCCTGTAAGCGAGGACATGTCGCATATGTTCACCCTCTCATCCGCAATCAGGGACGGAGAGGTAGCATGCATATACGGGGACAGGATATTCAGTTCCACCCGTAATGTCCGCCTGCCCTTCATGGGGGTCGATGCCGATTTTCCCCAGGGACCTTTTGCCCTGGCTGCTTCGATGGGTGTGCCGGCGATCTCGGTCTTTGTCATGAAAGAAGGGATCAGGAAATACCGCATATGGCTTTATGAGATTTCTTCCGGCGGTGAATCCCGAAGCGAGATAGTCGAGGGCATGGCCAGCTGCTATGCCGGAGACCTCGAAGGCATGATGCGCAAGTATCCTTCGCAGTGGTTCAATTTCTATGAGTTCTGGGGATGAAAACCGTGAAGTATATTGAAGGCGAGCCTTTTGACTTTTCCGCAGTCAAGATAGAGGACATACTTCCCCAGCGCCCTCCGGTGTTGGTCGTGAGTTCCCTGCTGAGCCACTGTCCGGATGAGACGGTTACGGCATTCAACGTAGGTGAGGACAATGTCTTCTTCGATCCGGCCAGGGGTTTCTGCGCCGAGGGACTCATGGAGAATGCCGCCCAGACCTGTTCCGCCCGTATCGGATTCATCAGCAGGTACGTGGACATGCGTCCCGTGAGCATAGGCCTGTTGTGCAGGATACGGAATTATTCCGTGCATAGCCTGCCTTCCGCCGGGGACACCCTGCGCACCTGCGTCAGCGCCTCGGCTTCCGTCGGGCAGATGACCATATTCAAGACCAGGACTTTCCGTGGGGAAGAGCTTATAGCCGAAGGTGAGCTGGCCGTCGCAGAGTCAGACCCCGGTTCCGGGGAGAACGTCATATGACGGGCCGTACTGCATATATAGTTGCAGACAACATCATTTCTCCGCTGGGAACTGATTCCGCGGAGAATTACCGGAGGGTGCTTGCAGGAGAATCTGCCCTGAGGCTCCACAGCGGGGCCGCCATCGGTGTCGCCGAGGACTACCAGGCTTCGATAATGGAAGAAGACTGTCTCGAAGACGGCAAGATACAGGGAGCATATACCCCGTTCGAAAGCAGGCTTATCCTTTCGGTTTCCAAGGCTCTTTCCCAAGTTGAATGGATCGATCCCGCATCGGAAAAGGTCCTTTTCATAGTCTCGTCCACCAAGGGCAATATCGGAGGCTTCCTCGGGGATTCAGCCCGGAAGGTCGCTTCAGCCTTTGGCAACAAGGTCCGTCCCCTTGTCGTTTCGAATGCTTGTATCTCAGGACTTTGTGCCCAGATTGAGGCGATGCGCGCCCTCCGTTCGAGCCGTTTCGACCACGTGGTGGTCTGCGGCACCGACATCCAGTCCAAGTTCATAGTTTCCGGTTTCCAGTCCTTCAAGGCCCTTTCGGGACGGGCCTGCCGCCCGTTCGACTCCGTCCGTGACGGACTCAACCTCGGAGAAGCTGCAGCCACTATGATCTATTCCGCGGCACTTCCTGAGGGATACGCCCCGGTTCAAGGCAGGAAAATCTGGGTAGCACGGCGCGGAGCGATACGCAATGATGCGAATCACATTTCCGGCCCCTCCAGGACCGGGGAGGGCAGCTACAGGGCCCTCAGGGCCGCGCTTGGAGATTTCCCGGTTTCCGGACTGGCCTTCGTCAACCCTCACGGGACTGCAACCCTTTACAACGACGAGATGGAGTCAATCGCCATCACACGTGCCGGACTCGGCGCGGTTCCTGTCGCCGGTTACAAGGGTTATTACGGCCACACCATGGGTGCCGCCGGCCTCGTCGAGACCATCCTTTCGATGAAGGCGGTGGAAAACCATATGATTCCCGGGACAAGGGGCTACAGTGAAAATGGGGTCTCCTGTCCACTTGACATATCCCCTTCGCCCAGACCTACGTACAAGGACTCTTTTGTGAAGCTCCTCTCCGGGTTCGGAGGATGCAATGCCGCTGCCCTTTTTACCCTCTCCGACGCGCCGTCTTCCCCGTCATGGACTTCCGTACCTGCCGCTTCGGATGCCGCTCCACGGTTGGAGTACCTTCACAGGGTACACATCACTCCGCGAAGTGTCGAACTGGACGGAGTACGCCTTGAGGCCGAAGGCATGGGAGAGGCCTTTCTTTCGGACATCTACAGGCGCCGGATCGGCGACTATCCTAAGTTCTACAAGATGGACCCGCTCTGCAAACTTGGCTTCGTGGCTTCCGAGCTGCTGGCCTCTGCCGAGGGGAGGCTGCCCGAGGGCAGGGAGGACCGTGCCGTAATCCTTTTCAACAGAAGTGCTTCCCTTGCCGATGACAGGATTTACCTGGACACCATTTCCGACGGGAACTATTTCCCGAGTCCGAAGGTCTTTGTCTACACTTTGCCCAACATTGTGACCGGCGAGATATCCATCCGAAACAAGTACTATGGGGAGACATCCTTCTATGTGCTGGATGAGAGGGACGAAGATGTTATGGTGAATGTGGTCAGGCAGGTACTTTCCGACCATGGCACCACTTCGGTCCTCGGCGGGTGGTGCGAATGCTCCTCCCCGGACGGATTCGAGGCGGACATGTTCATATGCAAAGCATTGTAACGCTGGAATTATTTTGTTATGTTTGTCCCTGTTGTGGACATGAAAACCAACTGATATGGAAGAACTCAAGAATGAACTGAAGCAGAAGATAATCAACGTCCTGAACCTGGTTGACCTCACTCCCGGGGATGTTGAGGATGATGCTCCCTTGTTCGGGGACAATGGCCTGGGGCTTGATTCAATCGATGCCCTGGAACTCATCCTCCTGATGGAGAAAGACTACGGGATCAAACTCAAGGATGCTTCTGCAGGCAAGGCCATCTTCCAGTCCGTGAACGTGATGGCTGATTATATAGAGAAAAACCGCACCCGTTAGCAGGATTCCTGATGTCCAAGTCCATCCTGATTACCGGAGCCGGAGTCATCTCGGCCATCGGTGCTGACAAGGGCGAAACTTTCCGGTCTCTGGCCGAAAAGCGTTCCGGAGTGTCGGCGCCGCGCCTGTTGCCTACCGGGCATGCGGATCTTCCCTGCGGGGAGGTCCCCGAGTCCGATTTGGAGCTTTCAGAGGCTCTCGGGATCGATGGGGGAACCGCTTCGCGTGCGGCTCTTCTGGGCATATGGGCTGTCAGGGAGGCTCTTTCCGAGGCGGGCCTGCTCGTTGAAGGGGGGCTGGACACATCCGGCAGGCGTGTCGCGTTCATCAATGCGACTACTGTTGGGGGAATGGACATTACTGAGAGGCATTGGCTTGAGTACCTCGAGGGCAAGGATGATCCTTCGAGGCTTGTCCCTCTCCATGACTGCGGCGGCTGCACTGGTCAGATAGCGGATTATTTCGGTGGATTCAGCTATGTTTCAACTGTTTCCACCGCCTGTTCTTCTGCTGCGAATGCCATTATTATGGCGGCTTCGCTGATACGCAGCGGGAACTTCGATGTAGTTGTCGCCGGTGGTACGGAAAGTTTGACGAGGTACCATCTCAACGGCTTCAATTCCCTTATGATCCTGGACAGCGAGAGGTGCCGTCCTTTCGATGCTTCCCGTGCAGGGCTGAACCTTGGCGAGGGGGCGGGTTTCCTGGTCCTGGAGTCGGCTGAGTCGGCAAATCTGCGTGGGGCCAAGGTCCTGGCGGAGCTCAGCGGCTGGGGTAATGCCTGCGATGCATTCCATCAGACGGCTTCTTCCGATGACGGCGAGGGGGCTTTCCTTGCCATGGAAGAGGCGCTCTCATCTGCCGGGCTTGTTCCGGATGACATAGGGTACATCAATGCGCACGGGACGGGGACTCCGAATAATGACGCTAGTGAAAGCGCCGCTCTCTCACGAGTCTTCGGTTCGTTTGTCCCGCCAGTTTCTTCGACAAAGGCTTACACGGGGCACACTACGAGTGCTTCGGGGGGAATTGAGGCGGTCATATGTTTGATTGCCCTTGAGAATCAGTTCCTTCCGGTGAATCTTGGCTTTAGCGAGCCCTTCGAGGGCGGAGTCATTCCCGTGACGGATCCGGCTGTTTCCGCTCCGCTGAAGCATGTGTTATGCAATTCGTTCGGTTTCGGCGGTAATGATTCTTCGCTGCTGATTTCAGTTGTTCCCGGTCCCGGAGGTGCTGTCTGGGGCGTCGATGGTTGTCCCTCTTCGGTCAAAAGCGGTGGAGTCCAGTTGAATGTCAGGGAGAGTGACGTGGAGCCGGTCCCCGGAGGTGCTGTCTGGGGCGTCGACGGTTGTCCCTCTTCGGTCAAAAGCGGTGGAGTCCGGTTGAATGACAGGGAGAGTAACGTGGAGCCGGTCCCCGGAGGTGCTGTCTGGGGCGTCGATGGTTGTCCGCCCTCGGTCAAAGAGGGAGGGGCCCATCGAAGATGGGAGGGAGGAGCGAAGCGACCCGGAGACACCCCAGACAGCACCTCCGGGACCGGAGCGCGGGTTTTCATCCTCTCCGCCAGCCAGATATCAGCCCAGGAACCACTCTCAGACGAATGGACAGACAATCCGGTCCAGCCGGAAGGAAAATACGTCCGTGCAAAAGACCCGCAGTGGCGCGACCACCTCAATCCCATGCTCTCCCGCAGGATGGGAACACTGATGAAACGCACCCTCGTAACCTCACTCACGGCAATGGAAGCAGCCGGCGACCGCCAGTGCGACTCCATAATCACAGGTACGGGCCTCGGATGCATGGAAAACACCGAGCGCTTCCTCCGCAAGATGCTCACTGAGGGGGAATCCCTCCTCAGTCCCACCGACTTCATGCAATCCACCCACAACACCCTGGGCTCCCTGATCGCCATACAGACAGGCAACCACGGCTACAACTGCACTTGGTCCCACGGGAACATGTCTTTTGAATCAGCCCTGGCGGACGCAGTAGTCAGGATGCGCCTCGGGAAGAGCGTCACCGCGCTGGTCGGATGCCATGATGAATGCACCCCTGACACCTTCAAAGTACTCCAAAACGCCGGGCTGACCGATGGTCTGAACGTACCGCTCTCCGAAGGCTCGGCAGCCTTCATGCTGACAAGCATCCCCGAAGGCAGCCCGAAGGCCCCTGAAGGCGCCCTGTGCGAGATTGCAGGCTTCAGCGTGCAGGAGAATCCCTCAGAAACCGTGCTCAAAGAAACTCTCGGAATGCTCCGCAACAAGGCCGGAGGATTCGACATCGTGATGACCGGGGAGAACGGACGCAACGGCAAGGCATATGACCGTGTACTCGATATAGCCGGCGTGGGCGAGACTTTCAGGTACAAGGCTCTCTTCGGAGAAAGCATGTCCGCATCCGCACTCGGGACATATGCCGCAGCGAAACTGATATCCCACGGGCATGCCCGCAACATCCTGCTGCTCAATACCCATGCAGGGAAAACATGGTCCTTCATCCTCCTTAAAGCCATAGCCCAATGATCCCTGAAATCTCTATAGTAATACCAGCATACAAGGCCGTGCCATTCATCGGCCGCCTGCTCTCGCAGATCTACGCCCAGGACTTCGACAAGGACTTCGAATGCATCGTGGTGGACGACTGCAGCCCGGACGACACTCCCGGAGCATTCCGCAAGGCCGCAGAATCATGTCCGCCGCACATCGACCTGAAATACCTCCGTAACCAAGTAAACAGGGGACCGGGTTTCACCCGTAACGAAGGGATCAGGGCAGCGACCGGGAAATACATCCTCATGTTCGACTGCGATGACGAAATCACCCCTGACTGCCTCTCCGTCATCTGGAACACAGCTGAGAAATACGGGTTCCCGGACATGGTGGTCGGAAGCATCATATGCGAAAGCCCGAAAGTAGGGCAGAGCGACTTCGTGGAAAAGGGACTGCCTGACTATGTCGGAACGCATGAAGAGGCGAAGGCCCTGATAATTGACGTATGGAGCATTCCCCAGACTCCGGACAACAAACTTATCAAGAGGGAACTTTTCGAAAGTCATCCCAATATCTTCTTCAAAGAAGATGTCAGGATAGCTGAGGACATGTGCTGGACCTTCTACCTTGCAAAAGCGGTAAACACAATGGCCCTCGCGAAAAAGCCGACATATGTTTACAAACTCGTTCCGACAGGCCTGACCCAGACCAACGACGGTGAACTTTACTGTAAGAGCTACACCATTATCATGGATGACGTCCTGAAGCATATAGACGACCCTTGCCGGGAGGGGCAGCTCAAGCTGGTCAAGAGATTCTACTGGGCATGGGTAGCTTACAACGGGAAATTCAATTCCGAATACGAACGGGCTATTCGCCTTGAAGGCGGGCACATTACGTGGAAGGAACGTAAGCCTAGGCTCAAATTATTGATGCATAAGTATTTCTCCCCCAAGAGATACATCAATTACATAAAGAAGCATCTCCTGAAAATGCCAGTAGAAACCAAAACCAGGTGACCATGTGGAAGCTGATTTACCTTGCAGTTGGACAGAGCCTGCTCCTTAGCGGTGGTCAGGTTTTCCTGAAATATGCCCTCGAACGCATGGGCAGCTTCGAATGGTCCTGGGCCTTCTTTGGAAGGCTACTGGTCAACTGGCAGTTCCTTTTATGCGGCATATGCTATGGCGCCGGGACGGTCCTGTGGATGTACATCCTCAAGAAATTCCCCTTCAGCATGGCCTATCCCATGATCAGCCTCAGCTACGTCTTCGGCATG
>CADCQP010000193.1 GCA_902803535.1 uncultured Bacteroidia bacterium
TCGCCGAAATCGAACTTGTCATTGCTGATCCACCTGTTGGTCATGGGTTTGCGGGAGTAGCGGATCAGGTCGTTGCTGCGCAGCGCACCGCGGTTCTGCTCCTTTCCGTCAACCTTGGAGATGTTGTGGGCACGGGGGGAAAGCACATATTTGCGCCATTGGGACACGTCATAAGGATAGTTCCCGCCCTCGGACATGAGCATGTCCCCATATGCCATGAGAGTCAGCGACAGTTTGTCCTCGTGGGAATGTCCGGCAGAGAATGGTCCGACCTCGAAATGCGCATGAAGGGCCTGGGGATCGAATCCGGAGCGCATGTTGTACCATCCGGCCCACGGCATCCACACCGAGGTGAAAGCAGGCTTGGTGCCTTCGGTCCCGCCTGTCATGGCATACAGGAAATCCTTGCGGTCAGGGAAGTAGGAAAGGCCGTCTTTCAGTTTCGCATCGGCATTCTCATCCCAGTCAGCATCGTTCAGGGCCGGGCAGCGGCCGTTCGGGAAACGGATCTTGACGTAGTACTCATACGCCTTCTCCAGGTTGGAGATGTACTCTGCGGGGAGCTTCTTGTCGTTGATCTTGGCGATAGGATAGATTCCGAGCAGGTTGTTGAGGGTGACTCCGTGATAGTGGGGAGTCAGCTCGATCTGGGCACCGTCGGGATAGATCTGGATCTTTTCCTCTTCATAAAGTTTGTTGGAGGAGAATTCTTCCCAGCGCGGTGAATCCTTGAATTCAGGGAACACCACGGCTGTGTGGTAGAGACCGTTCATCTCCATCGTAAGCCAGTTGCCGGTACGTGACGGGAATGTCTCCAGATGGACGCCATGCTCGTAGAAAGACTTGACCATCATGACGATAGATTCGTCGTCGAACGACGGGGAACCAAGGAAACGGAAGAAGACCTCAGGCCAGACGCCTAGCGTCCTGATGCCGGTCTCGATCGTCCTCCAGCGGGAGTACTGGTCATTGGCGGCATAACTTGGGAGGGGGTTGTCGATGATCCAGCCGCGAAGCTGCCTGACGAATGCCTTGGCGTACTTCTCGTCACCGGTGGCCCAGTAGGCCTTCCCGAGGGTGCCCCAGAAGCCGTGGCGGCTCAGCTGCCAGGTCCACTCCACGTAATAGGGTTCGGTCGGGTTGATGGACCAGTTGACATGGTTCTTGTACTGGTAGGGCACCAGGCAGCTTTCCAGAAGGTTGGATGCGATTTTGTCTGCCGCTGTCCTGTCGTACGATGCATCCCTTGAAGAAGCCTTGTCAAAGTCTCTCCAGTCAAAGAACCAGACCGGGGTCTTGCGGGTCTTGAGATATTTCACATATGCCGTCCTGGCCGCAGTCCAGTCTTTTGCCGCGACAGCTTTCTTGACGTCCCCCAGCCCTGGATAGTCCAGATTCAGCACCTCGCTGAAGAACTTCTCGTCGCTGGTTATCGGACCGTCCTGGATCTTGAAACGCTCCACAGGTTTTTCTCCGCCGGGGAGACGGACGATAAGCGTTTCCTGTCCGAGTTCATCGTCCCATATGGTCGTGACGCGATTATCGGCCATATGGAGTGGTTTGTTGGTTATCAGCTCCACTTCCTTCGTCGAGGCATCCTTGGGATAGACGGCGATTTCACTGACCTTGCCGTCCTCCATCGTCACTTCGAGCAGGCACGGAGTCTTGGACTCGATCCACATCCCTCCGGGGATGTTAAACTTTCCTCCCTTGCCGAAAGAAAGGTTAAGCACGTTCTGGGCCGCCACGGTGAATGAGAACAAAGACACCGCGACGGCGGACAAAAGAACCAAGAATCTTTTCATATGCTGTTAATTAATTATGTCTGAAATCTTTATCTGCTGGTACACCAGATTGGCACCGCTGCCTTCGTAGATGACTCCGATGGTCTCGTTGTCCACGGAAACCATGCATGAGTAGCCTGCTCCCTGCCCCTCGTCCACTTCCAGGACTTCAGGCCATGTCATGCCCTCATCATGGCTGCAACGGATCGAATGATGGACCCTCTTGTCGGGATCGTTCGGATTGAAGAAGAAGAGCAGTTCCTCCTGGCTGCCGTCATCTTTCCTGTACATATGCTTCAGGATCGACCCCTGGCATGTTGGTTCGGTAAGGACGTGGCCGGAAGTGGAATGCTCCTCCCAGGTCTGTCCGAGATCCCTCGTAATCGCGACCAGCCGGCCGTTTTCCTCGTGGTTTCCACGGTTCTTACTCGAGCGCATGTTAAGCATGATGGACCCGTCGGCAAGCTGGACGCACATGCATTCGTTGGAATGGACATTATGGTCAGCGATTGCAGGATTTCCTGACTGCCAGGTCTTTCCACCGTCTTTACTGTAAATGATGGTGGAGAAATTGGTAGCATCTTCGCGCCTTCCCTGGGCCGGGAAGACGAGGGTCCCGTCCTCGAGGGTTATCCCGGCTCCGGGACCGTTGATCATGAGGCAATAGCTTTCAGGCTTCACCTGACGGGTGTAATTCACGGGGGTGCTCCAGGTCAGGCCGTCATCAGTGCTTTTCACTACCATCCACTGGGAACTCTGCTTGACGTCATAGCCAGGGAGGGTCCCGTTCTTGCGCCATTGATGGTTCCACGCTGAAGATTCCTCAGTCAGGCCCTCGACCCACTTGCCGGTCTTTTCGTCTATGACTCCGTGCATCCAGCATGCGGAAATATAGATGTCGCCGGTGTCCTCATCCACCAGGATGCAAGGATCGCTCACCCCGTTGTACTTCTGGGGCAGCCCTCCCCACTCACCCATATCCATCGCTACCTTCATCTCGGACCAGGTCCTCCCGCCGTCGGTACTGCGGTTGTAGCATATGTCTATGTCGCCCTGAAGGTCGCGGTTGCGGTCGCGGCGGGCGTCGTAGATTGCTATGATCGTCCCTTTCGGGGTGATGGCAAGCCCTGGGATCCTGCAGTTGTCGACTCCGTCCTGGCCTTTCTGCCGGAGGGCTACGGCAGTCCTCAGGACAGGGGCCCCGGAGCAATCAACTTTCACTTTCCCGTCCGATGTCAGCAGCCTGAGACCCTTGAGTGTGATCTTGTTGTCAAGGTCCACAGCATCTGCGGTCACAAGGCCTATGGCAAGGCCTGTTACAGGTCCTTCGAGCGGGGCCGCCAGCTTGAATCTGACAACTTTCTCATGAGCTTCGGTCGCAAGGAGGGTTTCGGCAAGGGTTTCATCACCGCGGAGGATCGCCACCTTGCGAACGTCACCAAGGCCCGCGGAAGCAGCAAGGTCCAGCTCGAGGGCATTCAAAGTGTATTGAAATCCTTCCGGCGCAGCGACACTCACAGAAGCGATCCTGTTCATGTCCTTAAGGGCAAGCACCGGGACATTCGGTACGTTCACAGTCGCAGTCAGCGTCTGGCTCTCACGGGCGCAACCGGCTCCGAGCGAAAGGATCAGGAAGAATGTCAATAATCTTCTCATGAGAAATCAATTGTCATATCTCTACAGCACCCTGGCAGAAACAGGAGCGCCATTGCCGCCTTTGATAGAGTAGGACAGGGTTCCGAGGGACTCGGCCCCCGGAGTCAGGTTCACTGTGATGCGGGTTCCGTCCTTGAAGGTGACGATGTAGCGGCCAGCGCCTTTGACCTTGACCGATTCGACCGGGAACTCCTCACCGGCCTTCACGGGATAGAGCAGGTAGGGTTCGACCCACTGCCCGGCGGCCTGGCGCTTGTAGATCGGAGTCGCTACCGGACGGCAGCCATATGCCCCGCACCTCTCGTCGTGGATCCAGCCCTGCACCTCGGGAGTCTCCTGACCGCAGACTATGTTCACGTCCAGCCCCTTGGAGTTGAGCGGCACTATCGCCAGGTTGGCTACTCCCTCGTGGGTTCCGACCACGGCCTGGAGTCCGGGCTTGACCTCGGCTTCGGCCTCGTTCAGGTGGAAGGAAGTCTCATATGTGTGCTTCGCATTGTCCGTCGGCAGGAACATGTCGAACATCAGCCAGCAGCGGTCCTTCAGGTAGAGAAGGGCGCGGTACTGGGACACTGTCTGGTCAATCTCGGGACCGTAGCCGGTACGGTACCAGCCCTCGCCGAAATCGAACTTGTCGTTGGTGATCCAGCGGTTGCCCATAGGCTCCTCGTTCTCGAAAGACTTGCCGTCTCCGGCCTTCCTCCATTCCTGGTCCTTGCCGTCCACGCGGACCACATTATGACCACGGGCGGAGATGGCATATGCCCTCCACACGGATGTGTCATATGCATATGTCCCGCACTCGGAGAGGAGCCTGTCGCCATATGCGCTCAGAAGGAGCGAGAGGGCGTCTTCATGGGAGTGCCAGCCGGAGAACGGGCCGACGTCGAAATGGGCGTGAAGCGCCTTGCTGTCCCATCCGGAGCGCATCTCGTACCACCCTGCCCAGGGCATCCAAAGGGATTTGTAAGCGGGCTCGGTACCCTCCTTCCCTTCGGTGGCTACATAGAGGAAATCCTTCCGGTCGGGGAAATTATCGTAGCCCTTCTGCAGCCATGAGCGGCAGTCGCCCCATCCGGAATCGTTGACTGCAGGAGTCTTGCCATCAGGGAAGCAGATATTCATGTAGTACTCGTACATCTGCTGGAAGTTCTCGATGTAGCCTCCGGGGAGTTTCTTGCCGTTCAACCTTGCGAACGGGACCACTGAAAACATATTGCTGACACTGACTCCGTGGTAGCCCGGAGCAAGCTCGATCTGGGCGCCATCGCCCAGGAACTGGATTTTCTGCTCGGCATAGAGTTTTTCAGCGGAGATTTTCTCCCATCTCGGGGAGGCCATGAACTCCGGGAAGATCACCGCGATGTGATACAGTCCGTTCATCTCCATTGTCAGCCAGTTGCCACCGCCCGAGGGGAAGTTCTCCAGGTGCACTCCGTGCTCGTAGAAAGACTTGACCATCATTACGATAGACTCATCGTCGAAGGACGGGGACCCCAGGAAACGGAAGAAAGATTCCGGCCAGACCCCGGCCGAACGGATACCGGTCTCGATGGTCCTCCAGCGCGAATAATCGATGTTGGCAGCATTGTCGGGAAGAGGATTGTCGATGATCCAGCCGCGGAGCTGCCTCACGAACGCCTTGGCGTATTTTTCATCACCGGTCGCCCAATAGGCCTGGCCGAGAGTCCTCCAGAATGGATGGCGGCTGAGCTGCCAGGTCCATTCCATGTAATAGGGCTTGGTCGGGTTGATCGCCCAGTCGATATGCTTTCCGTACTGGTAAGGCACGCTGCAGCTGGACAGGAGGTTGTCCACCACCTTGTCCGCCGCCGAAGTGTCATATCCGGCGACACGGGATGAAGCCTTGTCGAAATCCCTCCAGTCGAATGACCAGACGGGGGTCTGGCGTGTCTTGAGGTATTTCACATATGCTTTCTGAGCGGCCTTGTAGTCCTTTGCGCCCACTGCCCTCCGGACCTCTTCGAGTCCCGGGTAGAACAGGTTCAGGACATTCCCGTAGAATTCCTCATCGCTGGTGATGGGGCCGTCCATTATGGCGAAGGTGCGGGTGGTCGCTACTGAAGTCCCGCTGGGATTGGCAAAACGCACCAGCAGCTTTTCCTGCTGCTTTTCCTCGTCCCAGATAGTGGTCACGAAATCAACCGGGGTGTGCAATGCCTTGTTACTGAGGAGCTCCACCACCTTGACTGATTCATCTGCCACCTTGACTGTGATTCCCTTCAGGACGCCGTCAACAACGTTGAGCGAGAGTTCGCAGGGAGTGAGGGCCTCAACATATGTCCCGTCGGGAAGTGTCTTCCTGTCTGCCTGGGCCGCGGAGGCTACGGATAAAACGGACATATGCGCCATTAGGATGATGGCGCATATTGATGAGAGATATTTCTTGAACATATATCTTATTTTTTGGCATCTGCGATGAACGACAGGGCTTCGCGGCATTTCTCCGTCACATAGCCCCAGTCTCCCGCAGCCACCTTGTCTTTCGGGAACAATTTCGATCCCATCCCGACACTGAAGACGCCGGCCTTGAACCAGCCCTCCAGGTTCTCCTTCTCCGGAGCCACGCCGCCGGTGACCATCAGCTTGGACCACGGAAGCGGGCCGAGGACGTCCTTGATGAATCTCGGACCGAGGACGTCGCCGGGGAATATCTTAACCAGGTCGGCACCGGCCTCCTGGGCGAATCCGATCTCGGAAACAGAGCCGCAGCCCGGGGAATAGGACACTCCCCTGCGGTTGCAGACCTTTGCGACATAAGGATTGAAGTTGGGAGACACTATGAAGTCCGCACCGCACTGCATGTAAAGAACTGCAGTGGGAGCATCCAGCACTGTCCCTGCGCCGAGCGCCATGTCCGGGCACTCCGCCCTGACGAACTTCATTACCGCCGCGAACACCTCGTGCGCGAAATCACCCCTGTTGGTGAACTCGAATGCACGTACGCCGCCGTCATAGCAGGCCTTGATGACATTCTTGGCGACCTCAACGTCTTTGTTATAGAAAACGGGGACCATTCCGGTGGAACCGATCTTGGTCATCACCTGTATCTTGTCGAATTTTGCCATATCTGTTCTCTGGTTTTAGCGGATTATCTCTGTACGCGTCCTGAGCCGTCACCCTTGGCAAGGGCCTCAACTTCGTCGATGGAAACGAGGTTGACGTCACCGGGGATGGTGTGCTTGAGGGCTGAAGCAGCCACTGCGAATTCGAGGGCCTCTCCCTGGTTGCCCTTGGTGAGGAGACCGTGGATGAGTCCGCCGGAGAAGGAGTCTCCGCCGCCAACGCGGTCAACTATGGGCTGGATGTCGTAGTGCTTTGACTCGTAGAACTCTTCACCATTGTAAATCAAGGCCTTCCATCCGTTATGGGAAGCTGAGAAGGACTCCCTGAGGGTGGTGGCGACGTACTTGAAGCCGAACTGTTCCTTCATCTGCTTGAAGATTCCCTTGTAGCCTGCGGCGTCGGTCTTTCCGGCGAGGACGTCGGCATCGGGAACGAAACCGAGACACTTCTGGGCATCCTCTTCGTTGCCTATGCACACATCGACATATGCCATGAGCGGACGCATCACCGACTGGGCTTTCTCCGAAGTCCAGAGCTTCTTGCGGAAGTTCAGGTCGCAGGAAATGGTGACACCGTGACGGTGGGCGGCCTCACAGGCCAGCTTCACCAGTTCAGCGGCCTTGTCGGAAACAGCCGGGGTGATTCCGGTCCAGTGGAACCAGTCGGCGCCTTCGAAGATCTTGTCGAAGTCGAAGTCGGAGGGCTCAGCCTCGGAAATCGCGGAGTGGGCACGGTCGTAGATGACCTTGCTGGCACGCATTGCGGATCCCGTCTCCTGGAAATAGATTCCCACGCGGTCCCCGCCGCGGGCGATGTAATCAGTATGTACTCCATAGCGGCGAAGGAAGTTGACAGTCGCCTGGCCGATTTCGTGCTTTGGAAGTTTGCTGACGAAATAGGAGTCATGTCCGTAATTGGCAAGGCTGAGGGCCACATTGGCCTCGCCGCCGCCGAACTCGAGGCAAAGGGAGTCACACTGTACGAATCTGGAGTTTCCCGGAGGAGTGAGGCGGAGCATTATCTCGCCCATGGTTACGATTTTTGCCATATGTCTTGTGTTTTAGGCTTATAAATTAAATTTCAACTTGTTTGTATTTCGGGACAAGTGACTTCATGATCACCCACGCGAGGAGGTAGGCGATTCCGCAGAAGCAGAATATGATGAAGTAACCTGCCGGTTTGCCGGAGAATCCGAGGAAGGAGAATGAAGCGCCGGCATTCTCTGCATATGTGAAGAGGTTGCCTGCGACTTTCTGGATGATCATGGAACCTACACCGCCGGCCATCGCACCGATACCGGTAACGGTAGCTACCGTGCTCTTCGGGAACATGTCACCGACAGTAGAGAAAATGTTGGCACTCCAGGCTTGGTGTCCTGCAGCCGCAAGGCCGATCAGGATGGCCGGCCACCAGGGTGAGATGGTCCCCAGAGGCTGGGCCAGGAGGGAGAACAGCGGGAAGAAGGCGAAGAGGAACATCGCAAGCATCCTTCCGGCATATGGATTCATGCCCTTCTTCTCGACGAAGACCTTCGGGAGGTAGCCGCCGAAAATGGACAGCACGGTCACTATCGCATAGAGGACGAAGATGAGGGCCTGGCCCTTGGGCTCGGTCATCTTGATGCCGAACTGGTTCGTAAAGTAGCTGGGAGCCCAGAACAGGTAGAACCACCACACTCCGTCGGTGAAGAACTTACCGATAACGAAAGACCAGGTCTGCTTGTACTTGAAGCACTGCAGGAGGCTGAGCTTGGGCTCGCTGGCGGCGAGTTTCGCAGCCTCGGCCTTTTCCCTTGCCTCCTCCTCGTCATCCTGATGGATGTACTCGAGCTCGGCCTCGTTCACATGCTTGCTGACTTCGGGCTTGTCATACATGAATGCCCAGAAGAACATCCACAGGAAGCCGACGCCGCCGATGATGATGAATGCCCATTCCCAGCCGAAAGCCTTGGCAAGGGGAGGAATGCAGATCGGGGCGGCAAGAGCGCCGACTGAAGCTCCGGAATTGAATATCGAAGTCGCGAACGCGCGGTCCTTCTTCGGGAAATACTCGGCCACGACCTTGATAGAAGCCGGGAAGTTGCCCGCCTCGCCGAGTGCGAGGATGCCGCGGCACAGAAGGAAGAGCCAGACTGAAACTGTCACCACCATGCTCATGGTCTCGCCCGCTACCGAGCCGGCCTTGAGGGCTGCCACCGAATCGACTCCGTCAACCAGATGGACGGTAGCCCATCCGCAGACCGCGTGGAGGACTGCACCGAGAGACCACACGCCGATGGCGATGAGGTAGCCTTTCTTGGTGCCCATCCAGTCGACGAACTTGCCTGCGAAGAGGCAGAAGATGGCATAAAGGATTGAGAATGCGGATGTGATAGTACCGTAGTTGGCATCGGTCCAGCCGAACTCCGGCTTGATGAAACCTTCGTAGGTCAACGAGAGGACCTGCCTATCCAGATAATTGACTGTCAATGCAAAGAAGAGCAGTGAACACAACCACCACCGCCAATTGGTCATCAGTTTCTTCTGTGTTGATTTTTCTGCCATTTTGATTATGGTTATTAATTAATTTTTATTTACTTTTGCAAACGATTGCAAAAATTCCCTCAAATTTAACAATAATTTTTAACACCTATGCCATTCATCCACGAAAATTTCATGCTCTCGACTGATGCTGCCAGGGAGCTCTACCATGACGCCGCAGAGGCGATGCCAATCATCGACTACCATTGCCACCTTTCTCCCCAGCTCATCGCCGAGAACGTCCAGTTCAAGGACATCACCGAGCTCTGGCTGACCGACGGCAAGGCAGGCGACCATTACAAATGGCGCGCAATGAGGGGCAACGGTGTGAGCGAAGACTACATCACGGGAGGTAAGAGGTCCTCATGGGAGATCTTCCAGAAATGGGCTGAGACCATGCCTTACACCATGCGCAATCCCCTCTATCACTGGTCGCACCTGGAGCTGGCAAGGGTTTTCGGAATCCACAAGCAGCTGAACCCCGACACCGCCCGTGAAATCTTCGATGAATGCAACGAGAAGCTTGCCACCGAAGAGTTCCGCGGACAGGCCCTCATCAAGCGCTTCAACGTCGAGACCGTCTGCACCACCGACGACCCGGCCGACGACCTGCGCTGGCACAAGATGATCGCAGAGAACCCCTTCGGAGTCAAGATCCTCCCCGCATGGCGCCCGGACAAGGCCATGGCGATCGACAACCCCGTCGCCTACAATGAGTACCTGAAGAAGCTCTCCGACGCCGCAAACGTGGAGATCAAGTCATATGCTACACTCCTCGACGCGCTTAAGCGCCGCCACGAGTTCTTCGAGTCCATGGGTTCGAAGCTCTCCGACCACGGCCTCGAGGCGTTCCACTCAGCTCCCTACACCGAGTCCGAGATCGAGCGCATATTCGCCAAGGTACTCGCAGGCAAGCAGCCTGATGCAGAGGAAATCGAGAAATTCCGCAGCGCCACCCTCCACGACTTCGCAGTCATGGACGCCGAGGCCGGCTGGGCACAGCAGTTCCACGTCGGAGCCATCCGCAACAACAACTCCCGCATGTTCAAGGCCCTCGGACCGGACACCGGTTACGACTCCATCCACGACATGCCGGTAGCCAAGGACGGTAACAGGTTCCTGGATTCCCTCGCACGTGAAGGCAAGCTCACCAAGACCATCCTCTACTGCCTGAACCCCAAGGACATGGAGGTTCTCATCACTATGGCCTACAACTTCAACGACGGTTCCTTCCCCGGAAAGATGCAGTTCGGATCCGGGTGGTGGTTCCTCGATCAGGAAGACGGCATGCGCAAGCAAATCAACGCCCTCTCCGCAAACGGCCTGCTGAGCCGCTTCGTAGGCATGCTCACCGACTCCCGTTCCTTCCTCAGCTATCCGCGCCACGAGTATTTCCGCCGCATCCTCTGCGACGTGATCGGACGCGACATTGAGGATGGCAAGCTTCCGGCAGAGGAAATGCCGTTCATCAAGAAGATGGTCGGCGACATCAGCTACCGCAACGCCAAGAATTATTTCAATTTCTGATAATCAGTACTTTACGACCACCGGGCCCATCAGTCCGGAGTCGCGGAGCGAAGACCCTGCGGGAAGCCATTTCCTCAGCAGGGTTTTCCTTTCTGCCTCAGGCTGTGACGAGTCGTAGGCCAGGCGGTTGTACCAGGTAGTGGTGACATCTATTTCCAAGGTGTTCTCACCGGGAACCACCAGATCCCCTATCGCCAATGAATAGGGCTCGGCCCAGACTGTACCGGCGTCCTTTCCATTGACCCGCACGGCTGCGATCATGTCCACGCGGCCGAGGTCCAGGGCCACCCTGGCGCCGGAGGGAATCCGGCCGGCGTCAAAAGAGGTTGAATATGTGACAGTACCTGAGAATGCCCTGCCTTCTTCTCCGAGGTCCAGGTCTTTCAGGGGCTTCAGGTCGGATGTCACGAATTTCCCGGGAGCACCCCAGCCATCAGGGAATGAGAGGGTCCACGGCCTGTCCAGGGGCAGCTCAGAACTGAAGGATGGCATCCCTGGCGCCGGCTGGCCGGCGTCGCGGCGGAAAACTATGAATGCGGTCTGGGACCGGCTGAGGTCAAGACGGAGCCTGCTCCCGCCATCCCCGGCAGTTACCGGAATGCTGTAACGGGTGCCGTCTGAGGGATTCCAGATTTCAGCGGCTCCCTTGCTCCTGAAAGTGACATCTCCGTGGAAGACTGTGCCAGGCTCTGGTGCAACCATGTACCAGTCAGCTCCTTCCGCAGCGCGGTGCAGCCACATCAGGCCTGCGGGAGAGGTTACGTCCGGCTTGAATCCAAAAGTCTTCAATGCCTCGTCCAGGCTCATCCCGACTGCCAGCCTTCCTTTGCCTATCTTCCTGACACCACGGCCGTTCCATTTCCAGAGGGCCTTGACCGCCTTGTCAAGGCGTTTCTCCGCCCCGGCCCTCAATGTGGCCGGAGAAAGCGGCGGATTCCCCACCACCGTGGCTCCCTGCGACACCAGTTCGCGGAGTTTCTCCACTGTCTCGGGAAGCATCCTCTCGTTCTCCGGGATCCAGAGGACCTTATACTCAAGGCCTTCAGGAGTGACCAGCAGGCCGTCCCTGACGCTGAGCCTGTGAAGGAGTACGTCCGGATTGCAGTAATCGTACCTGAAACCGGCCGGGAAAGGAGCCCTCTGGTCGGGCACGTGGTCCACTTCGTCCCCGAGATACCACAGCACGTCCGACACCATCCTCCCCCGCTCCAGCATATAGGAAGTACGTGCCATGAACGCAGTGAAGCTCTTCATATGCCTCCACCACGTCTGCTCCCTCAGGAACGGAGTGCCTATCTCGTTGAAGCATATGCCCGGAGCCTTCCCGCCTACGGAAGGATTGTGGGTGAATGTGTGGAAGACCGCGTGGGTCACCCCTTCGTTCAGGTTGAAGTTGACTATCTCCTTGAGGTCACTCCAGTGCTCATCCCATGTCAGGTTGAAACTTGTGAGCGCCTCCGCGGCGACACGGGTCTTGCCATAGACGTGGGCCGCAGATGCGGTGGGCTTTACCGGCTTGAACTGGATGTCCGCCACGGTACCTTCGCCCAGCGGCTGCCAGAATTCGCACATGGGGATGTCGGCATATTTGTGGTACTCCATGATGTCTCCGGGGATAATGTCGCCCTGGGCTGTCTCGAACTGTACGTCAAGGCCCTGGGCATGGGCCAGGTCGGTCATCCGCTTGAAGAAATTCTCGCAGTAGAGGGCATCCACGAAACGCCTCCAGTCCGTAAGGAAACGGCTCGTAGTCTCCTGGTCGGTAACCGTGTAGCCGAGAAGGGCTGGGATCCAGGGCCTGAGGGCATATCCGCTGCGGAGCTGGAACTCATCTTCTATCCCTTCGGTCCACATCTGGGTCATGCATTCCCAGCTGTCCATCAGCATCCCGTTTGCGAGTCCGCCTCCCAGGGGGCCGCTGCATATCCTCCCGACATAATTGGAGAACTGTATGTCAGCCCCCCTCGGGTCGAACTTGTTGCATTCCCATCCGGTAGCCTCCGGAGGCGCCGGGGAATTCTTCCTTCCGGTGTTCACGTGCCCTAGCCTGAGGACTGTCCATTTCCCCGTGCCGGGAGCCGTCCAGTCCAGGTGACCCTCGGAGTCCATCCTTCCGCTTATGTCCACTACGTCACCACCCTTCACGAAAGCCTCAAGGCTCTGCCTGGTGTGCTCCTGGCTCCTGTCTATCGACGTCAGGGACCAGCCGGCCTCGCCGGCCCAGTTGTTCTTCCTCGCCGCGGACATGAAGCGTACATACCTGAGGGCCATGGTGTGCGCATTCTTTATTGTCAGTTCATATGAAACCGCCTCCGGGACCTCGTCGCATGCCAGTTCCAGCTGGCTGCGGTCCTGCCAGTTAACCTTGGGGATGTCCAGGTCGAGTATCTTCTCCTTCCCGCCTCCCGGGACGACGGCCAGCAGCGTAACGTGGATGTCCGGCTTGTAGTCGTAATAATGGCTGTAGGAATCCACATATGGCAGGACGAGGGTCCTGACCATCCCGCCGGTCTTGAACGCAATCGTGTTGGAGGAGCCCCCGGGGAGTGACAGAGGCTTGCTCAGGGAACCGCCAAGGCATGAGGCCCAGTCGAAGTCTCCGCTGCCACGCACATCACTGACATCCAGATATTTCCCTGTATCACCTTCGGGAGTCGGGAATGCCAGCACGCATATGTCTTTGTAGTCCCTCCATGAAGTGGCCGCTTCCTGGGCCACTGGCAGGTCAGCCTCAACCCGGCCCCCGTCCACGTCGGTCCTCGTCCACACTATCGTCCTCATCGCATCCTGCGGCTCTATCCACGGGCCGCCGGCCATGGCCCATCCGGGACAGGTCTGGACCGAAAGCCTCAGGCCCAGTTCCCTGGCCTTCTTTCCCATTACTGCCAGAAGCCGGTTCCACTCAGGTGTAAACGCCTTGAGCGGCTGGTCGATTCCGGGCATGAGCCAGCCGAAATCCCCGTGGAACCACTGGAATCCCGAAATACCTGCGGCATCCATCGCTTCCAGGTCGGCGATTATTCCCTCCTCGGACACATTTCCACCGACCCAGTGGAACCAGGTCTCGGGGTAATACAATTTGTCCGGAGACAGGAAAGCATCGACGTCATCCTGCGAAAAAGCCTTGTAAACTTCAGCGGCGTCCGGGCATATGGGAACTTGTGCATATGCCGCTGAAAAGACAGAAAGCAAAACGGAAACGGCGGTGGAAATGGTTCTGGTGCGCATATGTGATCGGTATTTAAGGCAAACTTACACAATTATTCCGGTTTTTTCAGTAAGTTTGCCCTTAACATCCCCTCAAATGACTATGTACAGAAGATTTCTATCCGCTCTGATTGCGATCTCCCTCGGGGGCCCGGCCCTCGCCCAGGGAACTGTTTCGACACAAGGCATAATCACCGACCCCGACGGGGCGGCCTGGAAAGTCACCCAGGAAGTCCAGACCAAGATGCGCAGGACCACCTCGCAGGGAGTCCCCGGAGCCTCCCTTGACTACACCTCTGACATAATGTCCTCAGACTGGGCCATCCCCCTGGTACGCAGCTACATGGCAAGGTATCCGGATCCTCGGAAAGCCTACTGGGCAGAGTACTCATATGTCCATGGCTACGTAATGGACGCGATCCTGCGCCTTTATCTCTCAAGCGGGGACAAGGTTTACCTGGACTACGTAAAAACCTACATTGACCATTTCGTCGATTCCGACGGGACCTACCATGGGGCCCGGCTCAACAGCCTTGACAACATAATGACAGGATCGGTGATAAGCCGGCTCTACGGAATCACCCGGGAAGGGAAATACGCCTCTGCTGCCCGGCACATAATGGAAGCAGTCGATTCCTATCCTGCATCCGACGGACAGTTCTGGCACAGCACCCGCTACGCCGACATGTGGATAGACGGCGTCTTCATGGGGCAGATGTTCCTCCTGAGGTACGCACAGTACATCGGGGACAAGGACAAGTGCCTGGACATAGCATGCAGGAACGTCATTGTTGCCGCAAACCACCTTCAGCGCGCTGACGGGCTGATGTACCACGCCTGGAGCGCCAGGGATCCCTATCCCTCCTGGGCCGATCCCAAGACCGGGCTCGCCTCCCAGGTGTGGAGCGAAGGGCTGGGATGGTACGCCCTGATCATTGTCGAGCTCCTCGAGGCCCTGCCTTCGAACCATCCGCAAAGGGCCCAGGTCGAGGAGATTTACCACAAACTGGCAGGCGGTCTCCTCGCCACCCAGGACGAACGTACTGGAGGTTGGTTCATGGTCGTTGACAGGGGGGAATTCCCACTTAATTTCATCGATCCCTCAGGGACGGCAATGTTCCTCTACAGCATCCGGAAAGGCCTTGACCTCGGCCTTCTGCCA
>CADCQP010000194.1 GCA_902803535.1 uncultured Bacteroidia bacterium
AGGCCTGCGGGGCCCTTGAAAGGCCGCTGATCACAACGCACTGATAAGCATGATGATGGAACTTGTTGCAGAAGACGTCGCCGCGCCCACTGCCCGAGCATATGTACTCGTCCCTTTCATTCACATTCGGCCTGACGGTGCCGTCGGCGTTGCGGTAATCGCTGTAATTCACCGTAATCTTATGGCCCTCAGGCATTTCAGGGACTTTCAGGGAGAACCAGCCGGTAAAGGCCTTGCCCATGTCCACCACCCATGTGGTGTCGTCCAGGGCCACGATCTCCTTCGGAGCGACCTTCTCGAATATGCGGTTCGGCTCGCACATCTGCTGGTTCAGTCTGATGCCTTCGATCTTCGCGGTGGACACTTTCTTCCAGGAACCGGAATCCAGGCCGTCCATCGAAACGGGAACCACGGAAGCGTCTATCCTCTCGCCCACGAAGTTCCACGGATGCCATGTCCCGAGATCGGTGTATCCTCCGGGGCGGGCTTCCCAGCTTCCGTCGGTACGGGCCAGCAGTTCATGCCGGCCGCGGTCATATGCGTAGAGCGCAGCCCTTACAAGCGGTCCGTTGAAAGACGCCTTGAAGGTGGTGGACTTGTACCATCCCTTCCCGAGCCAGAAGACGACCTCATTGGAACCATTTGACAGATAAGGAGTAACGTCATATGTCACGCATAGCGAGGTTTTGTCCAGCTGGGAGACGGCGGGGCTCAGCACGGCCTCGCCTACCCTCTTCCCGTTGATGTAGATCTCATGGTAGCCCAGGGAGTTGACGGAAAGCAGCGCTGTCTGCGGCTTCCCTTTCACCTTTAAGCTTCCCCTGACCAGGGAGCTGCTTTCGCCCTCAAACCCTATATAGTCCTCAGGTAGCCCTTCACCGTCGAGAGGCCCCACGGAGAAGCGCGAAGGCTTGCTCCACCCGGTGTCGGCGGCGCCGTCGCATATGGTACGCACCCTCCACCAGTAGAGGCCGAGCGGTTCGAGCTCCTTTCCGCCATACGGGACCATGACGGACTCCGGCGACCCGACCAGGCCGCTGTCCCATATGTCCGCCTTCCCGCCTTTGAGAAGCCCCGGGTCGGACGCAACCTGGACCTGGTAAGCGGTCTGGACCTTAGCCCCTTCCCCGACTGTCTTCCATGAGAAACGCGGGGTGACGGTGTTAATTCCCAATGGTTCGCTGAGGGCATCCACGGTCAGGCCCTCGACACAAAGCGAATTCCTGCCGCAGCCTAAAAGCATGGCTGTCGACAGGAACAGGATTGCAATATGTTTCATGTTATTCCTTTAGGCTGGCACTATCTTTCTCCGCCGACGACCCAGACCAGGACATGGCGGTCAAATGTGATGTATGAAAGGTCGAAGTCCTGCTCGTAATCTTCCTTCTCATCGATGAAGGTGGCCTCGAGTTCTCCTTCTCCCTTGGGCCTGAAACGCTCGAGCTCGATCTGCTCGGCGAAGTCCACGTTGAAAAGGGAAAGCCTCTTGAAGATGGCTTCCTTGGCGCACCAGTAGATGGCGAGCTGCTCGTTGCGCTTCTCGTCGTCTTCCAGGTCGTCTATCTCCTCTTCCGAGAGAGCCTTGGCCTCAACGGCGCTGAAGTCACGGTCAAGGGATTCGCAGTCGATGCCGACGTCCTCGTTGTCATTGAGGATAACGGCGACATATTTCTCCGTGTGGGTGATGCTTATGTTGGTGACGCTGTTCTCCAGGTAAGGCTTGCCGTTGTCGTGATGGCTGAGGTAGACCTTCTCGTCGAAGAGGCAGTTCAGCAGGGCGCGCACAGCGAGCCTCTGGCGGCGGAGCGACTCGCTGCGTGTAAGCGAAATCTCCTCCAACTCGTCTGAGGGGACCGAACTGAGGTCAAGCAATTCCTGCTCAGTCTCAGTGACCTTCCATACTGCTACTGTCGATTTGTCTTCAAGTTCTTTTTTGAGGTATAGTGGCATATGTTTTTGATTTACTGTTGAACGGCGGCAAACAGGGAACCTCCCGGCTGCATGGCGCAGTCGGGCGAAAATGGGTATGTACGTTTTCGGGACAGCGGATCCTCCGATCTGGAGGCCGCCTTGTTTTGGTCAGATATTACAGAACTCGGAGGTTCCATATAAGTCGCTTGATGTTATAACCGTGCAAATATAAATATTTTTTGAACAATAATTGCTATATTTGCA
>CADCQP010000195.1 GCA_902803535.1 uncultured Bacteroidia bacterium
CTGGGTGCTCGCAGCAATGATATTCACCTACAAGTCCGCCCTCCGGAAAAGTCCGGCCTCATGGAAGGACTGGCTGCCGAAGACCCTCCTGGGAGCCACCCTGTTCGCCTTCGCCCTCAGCTTCCAGATAAAAGCCAACCACCAGCAGATCACATATTACCTCGCTTTCGTTGTCCTGGCATATGCAGTTACGCTGGCCATTTCCCTCCTGGTCAAGCCCAAGGAGCCTGTAAAAGACTCCCTCAAACGCTTCTTTGCTGCCTCGGGCCTTCTCCTGGTGCTCGGACTCACCGGAATCGCGACCAATGCCAACAAGCTCCTGCCTCTTTACGAGTACCAGGAACACACCATGAGAGGCGGTTCTGAACTGACCTCGACCGGCAGCACGGAAGTCAACTCCGAAGGCCTCTCGATAGACTACGCAACGGCCTGGTCATATGGCTGGGAAGAACTTCCCAACCTGATGGTCGCCAACTTCAACGGCGGCTCCTCGGCCCAGAGTGTCAATCCTGACAAATCGGCCACGATAGCCCTGCTGGAAAAAGCCGGACAGAAAGACGCAAGACAGATAGCCAAGGCCCTCCCGCTTTACTGGGGCCCCCAGCCTTTCACGGCGGGACCGATGTTCATGGGCGCAATCTCCATATTCCTTTTCCTGCTCGGGCTGCTGATGTACCGCGGAAAAGAGAAATGGTGGCTCCTGGCTGCTACGGTCCTGGCCGTCCTGATGGCACTTGGCTACCATTTCATGTGGTTCACCAAGATCCTGTTCTACCACCTGCCGCTCTACTCTAAGTTCAGGACGGTCTCAATGGCCCTTGTCGTCCTCCAGTGGACCCTCCCGGCCCTTGGATTCCTGGTCCTCGAAAAGATTATGCGCGGAGACTTCAAGAAGGAAGAGATCCTCCGGCACTCCCTCACGGCATATGCCGTCACGGCCGGTTTCTGCCTGATCTGCATGCTCTTCCCCGGCATCGCCGGAGACTTCTCCTCTGCGACTGACGCCGGGCAGCCGGACATCCTCGTGGATGCCCTCAAGTCCGACAGGATAATGCTTCTCAAGCAGGACGCCCGCACCAGCCTCATCTTCATCACAGGAGCCTTCCTGCTGATAATCTGGGCCGTCTGGGGAAAAGACCAGGCCAAAGGCAAGGACAGGAGGCTGATTGCGACCGCCGGCATCTGCCTGCTGGTCCTCCTCAACCTCTGGTCCACAGGTAAGCGCTACCTTAACAATGACAGTTTCGTAGCCAAGAGGGACTTCGCCTCCCAGTTCAACAAGCGCCCCGTAGATGAGTTCATCCTCAAGGACACCTCTCCCTCCTACCGCGTCCTGGACCTCTCGGTGGACGTCTTCAACGACTCCCATCCGTCCTACTGGCACAAGAACATCGGAGGTTACTCCCCCGCCAAGCTTCAGTCTTACCAGGACCTCATCAACCTCTACCTGGTACGGGACATCAACCAGCTCGCCGCTGCAGCCGGAAAGGCCGGAACCCTTGATGAGCTTCAGGACTCGATGCCCTCGGTGCCCTGGCTGTCAACCCTCAACATGAAGTACCTCATCCTCGGCGCCAACATCCCCCCCGCGGTCAATGACGAAGCATATGGCAATGCCTGGTTCGTATCCTCCATCACCGGAGCCGCGACCGCAGACGATGAGATCCGGCTTGCCGGAGAAACGGACCTGCGCAGCACCGCCGTTGTACGCAGCGACATGAAGGACGCCCTTGGAGGATTCACGCCGTCCGCGGATTCTCCGCAAGGGACGGTCGAAATGACGTCATATGCTCCTAACGAGCTGAATTACAAATATTCCGTCCAGGATCCATCTTTCGCCGTATTCAGCGAAATCTGGTACCCCAAAGGCTGGAAGGCCTGGCTGGACGGTGACAGGTCCAAAGAGATAGAACTCCTGCGCACAGACTGGTGCCTCCGCGGCGCGGTCCTCCCGGCCGGGGAACACACCCTTACAATGCGCTACGAGCCCCAGGTCATCCGCACAAGCGAACACATCTCCAGGGCATCATCCATCCTCCTTACCATCCTCACCCTGCTTGTCGCAGGAGGGATGGCCCTGGCAAAGAAAAAAGAATAATGGCAGGAAAGACTGATACTCCGATGATACGGCACTTCTTCGAGGTGAAAGCCCAGCACCCCGAAGCCATCCTGCTGTACCGCGTCGGAGACTTCTACGAAACCTACTCCGACGACGCGGTTACCGCCAGCAAGATCCTGGGACTCGTCCTTACCGCAAGGACAAACGGGGACGCAGGGAAAATCCATATGGCCGGCTTCCCGCATCATGCCATAGACACCTATCTGCCCAAACTGGTACGCGCCGGTTACAAGGTCGCAGTCTGCGACCAGCTGGAAGATCCGAAGCTGGTCAAGAACAAACTCGTCAAGCGCGGTGTGACCGAACTGGTCACTCCCGGAATCGCATTCAACGAGTCGATGCTGGAGCAGAAAGAGAATAATTTCCTTGCCGGCCTCTACTTCGAAGGAGACAAGGTCGGAGCGGCCTTCCTTGACGTATCCACAGGAATGTTCCAGGTCGCCCAAGGCAGCCTGGATTATATAAAGACCCTTTTCGCCAGCATGTCCCCGAAGGAGATGATAGTCCAGAGAGGCTATGAAAAGGGTGTCAGGGAGCGCTTTTCGGACAAGATCTACCTCACCTCCCTCGATGAATGGGCGTTCGTATATGACTCAGCCGTCAACAAGCTCTGCAAACAGCTGGGAGTGAACTCCCTGAAAGGCTTCGCAGTTGAAAGGTACCCGCTTGGGGTCTGCGCCGCAGGAGCACTCGTAAACTATCTGGAACAGACCCTGCATGAAGGACTGAAGAACATATGCTCCATCTCCCGCATAGACGAAAACAAATTCGTCTGGATGGACTCCTTTACCCTGAATAACCTGGAAGTGCTTCGCAGCCAGTCCCGTGAAGGGACATCCCTGATCGACATAATGGACAGCTGCGTCTCCCCCATGGGGGCAAGGATGCTTCACGGATGGCTCGGCCGCCCGATCCTCGACATC
>CADCQP010000196.1 GCA_902803535.1 uncultured Bacteroidia bacterium
CATCGGGGCGACCATCTTCGCGATGTGTTCGTTCGGCCACCAGCCATTCTGGATGAAGATGGCAGTGATCAGTCCCCAGGCAATGAAAGCTCCTATGTTCGGCATAACCATTGCGCTGAGTGCGCGTCCGAAACTCTGGATATTCTCTTTGGCTGACATTCGCTTTTGAAAAACAGTTTCTCTTACATGTGGTCTTCAATACAAAAATAAAAACTATCTTTGGAAAAAAACCATCTGATATGAAATTATTGCTTTCCAGGTTGGCAGTCATAGCGGCAGTCCCTGTGCTAGCCATTTCCTGCATGGTCACCTCTGTTCCCCAGAGGCTTGACCGTTTCGTTGATAATGCTGAATTAAAGAGTTCTTCGTATTCTTCCTCAGATTGGGAAAAATCTGTGTCAGAATATGATAAGCTTGCGGAAAAGTTTGCCTCGTCTGAGCAGGAATATTCACAGGAGGAGCAGCAGATGGCCGCCCGGGCGATGGGCCGGTACCACTCCCTGCTCCTGAAGAACGGGATCCAGCAGTCCGAGGACTATCTCGAGAAGCTGAAGGATGAGCTTCCTGCATACATTGACGGACTTGCGGAAGGGCTTGGGAAAAGGGCTGAAGACATCGAAAAGACCTTAGAGAAGATCCTTTCTGACAAGAAACTGGAGAAGTCCCTGGAGAATCTTGGTGAGCAGATACAGAAGATCGCATCTGACGAGAAGCTCGGGAAAGCCATTGAAGATTTCGGGAAAAAACTGGAGGGACTGCTGGAAAACAAGGAACTCGAAAAGTCCCTGGAAGATCTTGGGAAGCGTCTCGAGGACCTGTTCGGCAGTTTTTCCGGAGAGGAGCCCGCTCAGGAGGAAATGAAATAGCCCCCTTAGGAGAAACAGGATAGATTTTTCTTGCATCCCGGAGATGTCGTCGGAGACGTATTCCGGGATCTTTTGTGTTTAAAAGGCAGAGATGAATCCGGAATGGGATGAGCAGACTTTGGCCAGGCTCTGCTCAGAGGGAAATATCATGGCGGAAGAAGAGCTGTATAGAAGATATGCAGCAAAGGTGATGACGCTCGTCCGCCGCTATTCCTCCAATCCGGATGATGCGAAGGATTTGATGCAGGAAACGCTTATCAAGGCGTTTGACAGGATTTCGACATACAAGTACACGGGCAGCGGTTCCCTGTACGCATGGATAAGGCGCATTGCCATCAATATGGCAGTCAATGACATCAAGAGGAGGCGATGGCGGACAGTCCATATGGATTTCTGGACGCGGGACAATATTCCGGAGCCGGCGGCTGAAGAGGTAGGGAGGATCCCGCAGGAGAAACTGCTTGAATGGATTTCGATGCTGCCTGATGTGCGGAGGGCTGTTTTCAACCTGTATTGCATCGACGGTTTCTCGCACAAGGAAATCGGACATATGCTTGGAATCAGTGAAAAAGGGTCTGCAGGAATGCTGGCGAAGGCGAGGAAACAGTTGAAAGAGAATATTAATGCCTATTTGAAGGAAACAGGACAATGAATAAATGGGAAGACATAGTGAAGGACCGGCTGGAAGGGTACGAAAGTACGATTCCGGATGGTAGCTTTGCCGGGTTCCGTGCCCTTCGGAAAGGAAAAACCGCCCGGGGTTCCGGAAAGGTCGTGCCCTGGATATTTGGAATGACAGCTGCTGCAGCCGCCATCCTTGCTTCAGTCCTGTTCCTTCGCCATGAGGATATCCCTCAGGATGGGATACAGGTGGCTGTCCGGCCATCGGTACCTGTCGTCAGTGCAGTCGATTCGTCCCGGATTCCCGAGGCGGCAGCTCCACTAGCCTATGTCTCTGGACCGGTCATCCCAAAGGCCGTTCATGGCTCTGCGGACATCGATCAGCATGAGGCCGCTGACGGTGGGGAAGAAACGCGGCCGGCGACGGAGACTGTAACGAGGACGGAGACTGTAACGGAGAATGAGGCAGTGCAGGTGGACAGCGGGCAAGATGACGGCGAACCAGTCGTCAGAGAGGAAACAGTTGCCTCTGTCTCATCGCCTTTAATACAGGAAATACCTGGGAAGAAGCCAGTTACAATAAGGGTCAACCTTGCGGCGGCAGCGGCTGTCGGAGGCGGTCTGGCTGCGGCGGTCTTAGCTCCGGTTTCTTTTGGACGGACATCGGAGGTAACCGCGGCGGCGCATTCGGGCAAAGATTCTTACTGTGGTGGATATACTTATTCATCTGAACCGGGCGGAGAAATTCCTTCCGGGGATATGCTTTCGAAAAGCAAGCATTACATCCCTTTCAAGGGAGGATTGTCGGTGGGAATTCCTATATCTGAAAGACTGAGAATTGCTTCCGGCCTCGAATACAGTCTTTACCGCTCTCATCTTACATGGACCCTTTCTGGAGAAAAGAAGCAATATGTCCATTACCTCGGAGTGCCTCTGCGCCTGGATTGGATGATTGTATCCGGCAGGTGGCTTGATGTCTATCTCGGGACCGGAGTACAGGGCGATTTCTGCCTCGGGGCTACATTGGATGGGAAAAGCATGAAAAAAGATGCCCCGGCTTTCTCTCTCCTGGGGGCCGGAGGAATGCAGTTCAACCTTTCCAGGCGGGTAGGACTATATGCGGAGCCGGGAATAAGCTGGACCGTACTTTCAGGCCGCCACAAGCTTGAGACATATCGCAGTGAGCACCCCGTGGTGTTCTCGGTTTCAACGGGATTGCGGGTAAATCTTGGAAAATGAATAATTTAATATATTGATTATGAAGAACTTCGCTATTATTTGTGCTTTGACTGCAGTCATCCTTTCCGGCTCTGCATGTGAAAGGATCGATGATGGTGATCCTCAGGACAATCCTTATAAGGAATTGAACCTGTCAAGCAAGTCAGCACGTTTGGCAAGTGCAGGGAACGGTTTTGCCTTCGAATTCATCAACAGGGTCAATGCATCTGAAGACAAGGATTTCTTCATTTCTCCACTCAGCATGCAGTTCCTGCTGGGAATGATCCTCAACGGTGCCAGGGGTGAAACTGCCGATGAGATATGTAAGGTCCTCGGATATGGTGCAGGTGAGGCGGATGCAGTGAATGAATACTGCCTGTCAATGCTTGAACAATTGCCTTTACTTGACAGGAAGACCAGCCTGTCGATTGCAAACGCGGTCTTTGTGAACAGAAACCATTCACTCCTGGATGGCTACAAGGGTGTCGTGGAAAAAAGCTATCAGGCAGAAGTATCCAATCTTGATTTCAATGATGGTCCCAGGACCCTTGAAACCATCAACTCCTGGTGCAATAGACAGACAAACGGAATGATACCGAAGGTCCTTGACGAGGTTTCTCCAGACATGCTGGCATACCTGCTCAATGCCGTTTACTTCAAGGGCCAGTGGCAGAAGAAATTCTCTGAAAACAATACAGGCAAGGAGCGTTTCTCAATCGGGGACGGTGCGACCCGGATGGTTACAATGATGAAGGGGGGAGGAAGTTTCGAATATCAGGAAAATGACGGTTTCCGGATTGTCCGCCTTCCATATGGCAACGGGGCCTTTTCGATGCTGGTTGTCCTTCCCGATGAAGGAAAGACGATTTCCGGAGTGATTTCCCGCCTGAGTCCGTCTCTCTGGAAAGAGGTCCTCGGGTCAATGGTGAAATGTGATGTTGACCTGTGGCTGCCGAAATTCGAGACCAAGTACTCCAAAAAACTCAATGAGATACTTTCCGACATGGGTATGCCGTCTGCGTTCAATGAGCTCTCTGCTGATTTTAAAGCAATGACAGACAATGATATATGGCTGAGCTTCGTTAAGCAGGATGCGATGATCAGATTGAGCGAAGAAGGTACGGAAGCAGCAGCTGTCTCAAGTGCCTCTTTCGCGACCTCGGCTGGACCAGGTGACAAGAAAACCTTCCATGCCTGCAGGCCTTTCCTGTACCTGATAACTGAATCCAGCAGCGGTGCGATCATTTTCGCCGGCAAGTACACTGGATTCCCTCAGGAATCATAGGAGTCCTGCCAATTTTTCAACATCTTCGGGCTTTGTCGCCCAACTGGTTACGAACCGAACCGGTGTGCAGGTCTCTCCACGCGCGCCCCATAGTTCAAAGGTGACGTCCTGCTTCAGGCGGTCGATTGTTTCGTTGGGAAGGATGAAGAACTGCTGGTTGGTAGGAGAGTCTATGTAAACTTCGTATCCTTTCTCGACGAAGATCTGCTTCAGCCTCTGTGCCAGGCGGACAGCGTGCTCGCCTATGCGGTAGTAGAGTCCGTCGGTGAACAGGGTCTCAAACTGGATTCCTGCCAGGCGACCTTTCGCAAGCAGGGCCCCGTGTTCCTTGATTACGGTGAACAGATGAGGAATCAGTCCAGGCCGGGGGATGACCACTGCTTCTCCGAATAGAGCCCCGACTTTGGTCCCTCCAATGTAGAAGACATCACACAGCCGTGCGATATCCTTGAGAGTCAGGTTGTTCCCTTTAGCTGCGAGGCCGTAGCCGAGTCTGGCCCCGTCCATGAAAAGCCGGAGGTCGTTTTCATGGCAGGCAGCTGAAATATCTTCCAGTTCATCGAGGGAATATAGCGTTCCGAATTCGGTAGGGTTCGAAATGTACACCATCCCCGGGATGACCATATGCTCATATGTCTCGTCAGCGAAAAATCCTTGAAGGAACCCGCGGAGCTGCGTGCCGCTTATCTTC
>CADCQP010000197.1 GCA_902803535.1 uncultured Bacteroidia bacterium
GAAGAGTTCGCGGTCCTCAGCTTTCTCGATGCCCTGGAAAGAGGTACCGAGGATCTCGACGCCGCATTCATCCAGCACGCCCTTCTTCGCCAGCTGGACAGCCAGGTTCAGGCCGGTCTGTCCTCCGAGTCCAGGCACCAGCGCATCGGGGCGCTCGTAACGGATTATCTTGGCAACATATTCAAGGGTAAGCGGTTCCATATACACCTTGTCAGCCATCTGGGTGTCCGTCATGATGGTGGCAGGATTGGAATTCACCAGGATGACCTCATAGCCTTCTTCCTTGAGGGCTATGCACGCCTGGGTGCCGGCGTAGTCGAATTCGGCGGCCTGGCCGATGACTATCGGGCCGGAGCCGATCACCATTACTTTGTGGATGTCATTTCTTCTAGGCATGGCTCTGATCCTCCATCATTTTGATGAACTTGTCGAACAGGTGGACGTTGTCCTGGGGCCCCGGGGCTGATTCCATGTGGAACTGGACTCCGAAAACCCTGTCCTCAAGATTCTCGAAACCAAGGACATATCCTTCGGGAACAAGGACGTGGGTGGGAGTAAGCGACGTCCCTTCCACAGAGTCGAACCGGTAGGTCTGGTTCAGGACGGCGATGTTGATACGGCCGCTTTCCAGATCCCTGACCGGATGGTCACCGTGCATCCCGCAGCCCATCGGGACGAGCTTTGCACCGTACTCAAGGCCTATGGCTTCCATTCCAAGGCCGATTCCCAGGACGAGGACCTTTCCCTTAAGTTCCGAGAAAAGGGCGCGGATCTCGGGAGCCTCCATGGCCGAAACCGGACCGTTCGAAAGCAGGACTCCGTCGGGATTGTAGGCGAGGATGTCCTTGGCGGAAGTGTTGAACGGGACGATGGTCACGTTGCAGCCGCGCTCTTTCAGGCAATTGAGGATGCGCTGTTTGATGCCGCAGTCCACCGCCACTACATGGTACTTGTGGTTGGATGTGCGGGTGACCCAGCGCTTGCGGCAGCTGACCCTGCGGAGGAGGTCCTTGGGACGCTCCGTTGCAGCGATCAGGGCAAGAGCCTCTTCCTTAGGCATTTCCGCCTCAACGATAGCAGCCATGGGACGGCCGCTGTCACGTATGATCTTGGTGAGCATCCTGGTATCCACCCCGCTCAGGCAGGGGATCCCGTGCTCTTCGAGTTCTTCTTCAAGGGTCTTGGTGGAGCGGAAATTGCTTGGAGTGTCGCAGCACTCGCGGACTACAAGCCCTCCGATGGGCGTTGTCCGGGACTCATAGTCCTCATCAGCGATGCCATAGTTCCCGATAAGGGGGTAGGTCATCACTACAATCTGCTCCGCATATGACGGATCGGAGATGATTTCCTGATAACCGACTACAGAAGTGTTGAAGACGATCTCGCAGACTTTGCGGCAGTCCGCCCCGAAACCCGTCCCGTAGAACTCCTCGCCGGTTTCCAGCACAAGTTTTTTTCTAGGTCTCAGCATTTTGTCAAATTGTTATATACTTTTTTTCCGTTTTTCAGTGTAAGCATCACCTCTCCCCTGACTTTCCATCCGTCGAAAGGTGTGGCCCTTCCCTTTGACAGGAAGCTGCCGCTGTCAATAGTGAATTCCTTGTCCGTGTCGATGACGACAAGGTCGGCTGGGCAGCCGGCAGCCAGGGTTCCTGAGAGATGGAATATCCTCCTCGGGCCCGTGGAGAGCGCCTCCAGGAGCCGTCCGAGGGAGATCCTCCCGGTCAGGACCAGTTTTGTAAACAGGACTGGGAAAGCAGTTTCCAGCCCTACAATGCCCATCGCGCTGCCCTCCAGCCCGCGGCTCTTCTCCTGGGCTGAATGCGGGGCGTGGTCCGTGGCAATGGCATCTATGGTTCCGTCTGCCAGACCTTCGATGAGGGCTTCCCTGTCGTCTGCGCTCCGAAGCGGAGGGTTCATCTTGAAGCGTCCGTCCTCCTGCAGGTCATCCTCGCAGAGGGTCAGGTAGTGGGGAGCAGTCTCACATGTGACTTTCACCCCTTCCTCCTTGGCTTTGCGGATTATTTCTACGCTCTTCCGGGAGGAAATATGGCATACATGGTAGCGGCAGCCGGTTTCCCGGGCTATTTCCAGGTCGCGGGCGATCTGGCCCCACTCACTTTCGGAAGGAATTCCCCTGTGCCCGTGTGCCGCGGCGTAGCGGCCGTCATGGATGTAACCCCCGTTAAGCAGCCTGTTGTCTTCGCAATGCGCAGCGATGATGACATCTTCCCTGGCGGCGGCTTCCATCGCACGACGCATCATCGCATCATCCTGAACTCCGCTGCCATCGTCCGAAAATGCAACGCACAGGTCCTTCAAAGCACGGATATCAACCAGTTCCAGACCTTTCCTCCCCTTAGTGATGGAGCAATACGGCAGGACGTCGATTACGGCATCCCTGTCTATGATTGCCTGTTCGACGGCCAGGGTTTCAGGACTGTCAGGCACAGGGTCGAGGTTGGGCATCGTACAGACCACACCGTACCCTCCCCGCGCTGCAGCAGCTGACCCGGTAGCAATGGTTTCTTTGTAAGACTGGCCGGGTTCCCGGAAATGGACGTGTATGTCCGCGAATGAAAGGGACACGAGTTTACCCTGAAGGTCAACCACCTCGCATCCACCCGCTTCCAGGCCGGGGGCAATGGCGGTAACCAGGCCGTCCCGGATGAGGACATCAGCCTTGCGGAAGCCGTCTGCATCCGCAATCAGTCCGTTTCTCAGAAGAAGGTCGCCTGCCATAAGGACAAAAAAAAGACAACCGTTAAAGGCTGTCAATCAAAAAATAACTGTCGGTAAACAACGAGACGAGGACACTATCGGACCCACCGATGCCCAGAGACGGGATTATGATGTTCTTGCTCGTCATACTGGAATGCAAATATACGTCTTTTTCGCCGAAAATCCTGAAAAAATTTTTGGAATTATTGACGTGCCAAGGTAAGCCTGCGGCTGATGCACGATGGGAACTCCTCTTCATAGTGAGACACCATGATGAGTGTCTTCCCGGGACGGTCGCAGAAAGCCTCGATTACGTCTTTCACGCGTCTGCAGTTGGCATCATCCAGCCCATGCATGGGTTCATCCAGGATCAGCAGCTCCGGGTCACGCGCAAATGCACGGGCGAGAAGGGCCAGGCGCTGCTCACCGTCGGAAATCTGCTGGTAAGACCTGTCCGACAGGCCTCCGATTCCCATCACTTCCATCCAGAATGCGGCTTTCCGGTACTCTTCCTCCCCGGGATGGCCATAGAGGAAGGCCTCCTGACGGACTCCCCCGGCCACTATCCTCGCAACGGGATAATCCTCTTTGAAGGCACGGTGCTGTTCAGGACTCATGTAACCGATGCGCGCCTTTATGTCCCATATGCTTTCACCGCTGCCGCGACGCTTCCCGAACATATGGATGTCACAGGCATATGCCTGGGGATTGTCCGCGCATATGAGACTGAGGAGGGCGGACTTTCCGCTCCCGTTCGGGCCGGTCAGGGCCCATCTTTCGCCACGCCGGATGCAAAGGTCCAGCGGTCCGAAGATCGTCCTGGGGCC
>CADCQP010000198.1 GCA_902803535.1 uncultured Bacteroidia bacterium
AAGGTCCTCGTCCCTGGAGGCAGTTTCATCTTTGGTGCAGCCTGCGGCTATCGCCACGGCCACCATGCTGAAAACCAGCAGTGCTTTTGATTTCATAGAACTTGAGCGTTATTTGCAGGACAAAAATAACTTTTTTCCGCCAGTATTTCAACAAAATGAATTTTTTGTTAAATTCGCTACATACTGACTTTCAAACAATCATTTAATTAATAACCATAGCAATACTATGTCTAAAATCAAGACCGGATTAATCTATTTATTGTGCCTCCTGGGATTGCAGTTCTGCGTTTTTTCCTCTGCAGCACAAGAATCGGACACTCCCCGCAATTTCATGGAGACCTTGTATTCCCAGCCGGGAGTCGCGGAGTCCTTTACTCCAGGGTGCCTTGGAAGGGCTTATCCTGCCTACACCGACCGTGAAGGCTGGGCGGATCTCCTGGGTGAAGACCTTACCAGGCAGATCATCGAGACCGGGGAACGCTATCTGGATTACGAATGGAAGTATATTCCAGCCTCTGCTTACCTGGAATTCAACAAGTCTGGCAACAGGTCCGTCATGGAAGGCCCCCATAGCCAGAACAGGGGAGCGCTTGCTGCGCTGCTCTTTGCTGAACTGGCGGAAGGAAAGGGCCGCTTCGTTCCCAAGATAGGTGACGGATTGTACTATTTCGCCTTCATGCCGGCCTGGATCATCGCCGCTCACATATGGCGGCAGCCTACCGGAAGCTCGCTTCCCAGCGGAGACTATCATTTCATCGACCTCTTCGACGGGGAGACCGGAGGGCTCATCTCCTGGTGCCTGTACTTCATGGAGGAAGAAGTGGACAAACTGGATCCGTTCATATGCAGGGCAGCCCGCAAGGCCCTTGACAAGAACATAATCGAGCCCTATCTGGATTTCAACAAGGAGGTTCCGCAGTGGTGGATGGGATTCCACGATGAGATCGTATGCAACTGGACACCCTGGTGCAACTTCAATTGCATGCAGGCTTTCCTGCTGGTGGAAAAGGACCAGGCCAAGATCGACGAAGCCCTTTCCAGGTGCGTGAGGAGCAACGACATCTTCATCGACCAGTTCAGGGATGACGGCGCCTGCGACGAGGGGCCTTCGTACTTCAACCAGGCTGCCGGCATGCTCTTCAGCTGGATGCAGGAGATGTATGAGGCATCGGGAGGCAAGTTCGATTGTTTTGACAATCCCAAGATCCGCCGCATGGGCGAATACGAGTCCAGGGCTGACATGAAGGGAGGATACATGGCCAATTTCGCCGATGCCGCAGCCAGGCTGCGCCCCTCGGGATCCCTTCTGTGGAGTTATGGTAAATACCTGGGCAGCAAGGAGCTGGAGGATTTCGGCCTGTACTGCCTGAGGAACGACAAGGACGGTTTCAACAGGCCTCTTCCCGGTGTTACCGGCAATGTGGGCAGGGCGCTCCAGCGCATCAAGGAAGCGTCTGAACTTTACAAGGACGTGGATGCCCTCAATGCCAGGTGTAAGACCGAGGGCTACGAGAACGTGCTCGCTTCCCTGCGCAAGGATGTCCCTTCCAGTTCATGGTTCCCCCAGACGCAGGTGCTCTTCATCACCACTCCTGACTGGAATTTCGCCGCGAAGGGAGGACACAACAACGAGAACCACAACCACAACGACATAGGCTCATTCATCCTTTCATCGAGGGAGCATCCGGCCCTGATAGACGTGGGACAGACGACATATGTACGCCAGACCTTCTCAGCGGAGAGGTACACCATCTTCGCGATGCAGTCCGGCTGGCATAACGTGCCCGTCATCAACGGAGTCGAGCAGATGGACGGTGAGCAGTATGCCGCATCGAACACCGCGTTCAAGGAAAAGGGGAGCACAAGGACCTTCTCACTGAACATCGAGGGCGCCTATCCGGCCAAGGCCGCCTGCAATTCCTGGAACAGGACTTTCAATGTCTCTGACGGGAAGAAAGTCAGTGTCATGACTATCACTGACACCTATTCCCTTTCCTCAAGGAACGCACCGGACGAGGAGCACCTGATCACCGCAGGGCTTGTCTTCGTGCCCGGTGATAGTTTCGAAGGAAGGACTGTGAGTCCCGGTACCTTGTTCGTCAAGGACGGAGAGAATGTGCTGGAAATCGCCTATTCCAGGAACCTTACTCCATCGGTCGAGGTCAAGGAACTGGATGACAGGCGCATCGCAATGGTCTGGGGACCCCAGATCAGCAGGATAATCCTCAGGTCCGCTCCCGATGCTCCGGTTAAGGGAACCTACAGGATGACGATAACGCAGAAATAGATCAAATGATAATTTCAGTTCAATTTATCATAATATCATGTTAAAACACAAAATCGTCTTTTTATCGTTATTTACGGGGTTGGTAATGCTGCTTACCTCCAGCGGAGCATCAGCGCAGTCCAGTCCCAGGAAATTCATGCAGGGGGTACTATCCCAGCCGGGCGTAGCTGAATCCTTTACTCCCGGTTGCCTTGGTAAGAAATATCCTGCATATAAGGACCGTGCCGCATGGGAGAAGTTGCTTGGAGAAGAGGAGGCTGCCAGGATCATCGCGACGGGAGAGAACTATCTCGACTACGAGTGGAAATACATCCCCGCTTCCTCTTACCTGGAGTTCAACAAATCGGGCAACCGTACCATCATGGAGAACCCGTACAGCGAGAACAGGTCTGCGCTTGCCCGCCTGCTTCTGGCTGAACTCGCTGAGGGAAAAGGACGTTTCATCCCCAAGATCGCAGACGGAATGTATTATTTCGCCTTCATGCCGGCATGGATCATCGCCGCCCACATCGTCAGGCAGCCTGGTGGAAGTTCCCTTCCCAGCGGAGACTATCATTTC
>CADCQP010000199.1 GCA_902803535.1 uncultured Bacteroidia bacterium
CGACTCACGGTTAAGCGAATCCAGATGGGTCACAACGGGAAGCCTTCCCACGATCTCCGGGATCAGGCCATATGACCTGAGGTCCTGCGGATCGACGTACTTGAGGAGGTTCTCCCTCATGACTCGCTGCTTGGAAGAAGTCCCGAAGCCGACCACCTGGGTGTTCAGCCTCTCGGCGATATGACGCTCGATCCCCTCGAACGCACCTCCGCATATGAAGAGGATGTTCTGTGTGTCCACATGTACGAATTCCTGCTCAGGATGCTTGCGTCCACCCTTCGGCGGGACGTTCACCACATTCCCTTCAAGGAGTTTCAGCATGGCCTGCTGCACGCCTTCGCCGGAAACGTCACGGGTAATCGAAGGATTGTCCCCCTTGCGGGCGATCTTGTCGATCTCATCGATGAAGACTATCCCCCTCTCCGCCCTGGCGACATCATAATCAGCCTCCTGCAACAGACGGGTCAGGATGGATTCAACATCTTCACCCACATACCCGGCCTCAGTGAGGACCGTCGCATCGACTATGGTGAAAGGCACGTTCAAAAGACGGGCAATAGTCTTGGCCAGCAAGGTCTTTCCAGTGCCGGTCGGACCGACGAGAAGGATGTTGGACTTCTCCAGTTCCACCCCGTCACCCGGCTTGTCCACCAGATTATGGTTCACCCTCTTGTAGTGGTTGTAAACCGCCACAGAGAGCAGCTTCTTGGCCCTGTCCTGCCCGATAACGTACTGATCCAGGAACTCCTTAATCTCGGCCGGCTTCTTGATATCGGTGAGCTTCTCTGCCGGCGAAGACTGCCTGATAGTGGAAAGGTCCTCGACATAGTCGTGGATCTGCTTCATGCAATCGGCGCACACCCATCCTTCGGCCCCCTCTATCAAGAGAGGCACCTCGGATTCCGTACGACCGCAAAGACAACAGTGTTTCTGGTCCTTAACTCCCCTTCCGGCCATTATTTCTTCTTCTTGGGAGAGAGTATCTCGTCAATCATGCCGTACTCCAAAGCCTCGTGGGAATCCATCCAGAAATCCCTGTCGGAGTCGGCGAACACCTTCTCGTAACTCTGCCCGGTGTGCCTTGCGATGATCTCATAGAGGTCCTTGCGGATCTTCTCAATCTCCTTGGCAGCGATAAGGATGTCGGATGCCTGTCCCTGGGCGCCTCCGAGAGGCTGGTGGATCAGCACCCTGGCATGCTCAAGGGCCGAGCGCTTCCCGTGGGTACCTGCGCAAAGGAGCACGGAGCCCATGGAAGCAGCCATTCCCGTACATATGGTAGCCACATCGGGCTCCACTATCTGCATCGTGTCATATATCCCAAGTCCTGAAGAGACCTGCCCTCCCGGAGTGTTGAGATAAAGGGATATGTCAGCAGAGGGATCGATGGAAGCCAGGTAAAGGAGCTGAGCCTCCACTATGTTGGCGACATCGTCATCGATAGGGACGCCGAGGAATATGATCCTGTCAGCCATCAGGCGGCTGAACACATCCATCGCGACCGCATTCATCCTGCGCTCCTCGATGATGTTCGGAGTGATATAGGCGTCGGTGAGGCTGCGATAGCCGTCAAGGGTCAGGGAACTGATGCCCCTGCCCTTTACGGCATATTTCTGAAAATCATCCATTATTCAAGAGCCCTGAATTTTTCGACGCTGATCTTCTTGTGGTTCAAGGTGACGGCGTCGCGTGAGGCTGCGATGACCTTCTGGCTTTCCACCTGGGAAAGGAGGTTGCGGACCTGGTCCTCGTTCCTCATGATGTCGTTAGCGGCATTCTTGATGTACTCTTCAGGCACACCGCCCATTCCGTACTGAGCGTACTGGTAAGTGACATATGCCTCGGCAGCCTCCTGGAGATCCTTGTCCTCGACCTTGAGGGAGAATTTCTCCATCAGGTAGTCGCGGACAAGCTGCCACTTGAAGTCATACATGAAGGACGGGAACTCGCGCTCGAGAGTCTCCTTGTCGGTCTTGGTGTCGATTTCGTGGAGCCACTTGCGGAGGAAGTCCTCAGGAAGCTTAACTGCGGATTTCTCGATGAGGAACTTGCGCAGGTCGGAAGAGAACCTGTAGTCGGCTTCTTCAGTGTAATTGCGGGCGAGCTGCTCTTCAACCGCCTTCTCGAATTCTTCGTCATTGTGGACCTTGTCCTTTCCGAATGCCTTGTCGAAAGTGTCCTGGTTGGCCTCGGCAGGAACGAAAGTCTTGATGTTCACTATAGTGACATCGAAGATAGGATCCAGGCCGGCGAGTTCGTCCTTCTTCACCTTCAGCATGGCTGCACGGTCGGTCTCATTCGTAAATGCCTCATTGACATTGATCTGGAACTTGTCATCGACCTTTGCTCCGAGGAACTTGTCATGAGCCTCACCCTCAGCGTTGCGGACAGTCACATAGACGCCTTCCACCTTGTGTCCGGCTGCATTGGAGAAATCGCAGATTACATAATCATCCTTTCCGGCCTTCTTGCCTTCCTCCAGGGAACCGAACTGGCGGAGGATGTTCTTCTTCATCTCGCTGACGGCTTCCTTGGTGATGTTGATGTCATAATAAGGCACCTTGTCCTCTTTCCCGACTTCGAAAGAAAGCTGGGGACGGAGGCCCAGGTCAAACTTGAAAGTAAAAGAATTGCCGTCCTGCCAGTCGAGCTGCGGCTGGTCCTCGGATGAAAGCGGTTCACCGAGCAGGCGGAGATTGTTGTCCTTGACATATTTGTCCAGCTGCCCGGATATGATGTCATTTACGGAATCTACCAGGCACTGGTCCCCATAGACCCTCTTCACGAGTGCAAGCGGGGCCATCCCCTTGCGGAAGCCTCTGAACTCAGCCTCTCTCTTGCGTGCGTTAAGCCTCTTGCGAAGCGCCTCTGCGTAATCTTCCGGTCCGATTTCGATGGTAAGCTTGCGTGTCAGCTCCCCTGTTTCAATGTGTTCAACGTTCATAAGTAAAAATTGTATAGATATTTATTTTGTTGTTTTCTGCTTTCTCTTTGGATATGCAACCCTTCCGTGGTAAAGCTGTCCGAGGTAGGTCTTGACCACCTCCCTGACCACGTTGAGGTCTTTGATGGAGAGTTCGCAGCGTTCAAACTGCCCGTCCCTCATCTTCGCATCCACCATCCTGTTCACAAGGGTGGAGAATGCCTCCGGCGTACGTTCGGTCAATGACCTGGACGCAGCCTCGATTGTGTCACACAGCATCAGGATCATCTCCTCGCGTGTGCGCGGCTTGCAGCCATGGTAAGTAAAGTCGGCCTTGTCTTCCGGATCCCCGCCGGAATTCACCCACTTGTTGTAGAAATAGCCTGTCAGCGCAGTTCCGTGATGCGAGGATATGAAATCCTTGATCACCTGGGGCAGCCTCGCCTTGTCGGCGATTGCCAGGCCGTCATCCACGTGCCTGATGATGTCCCTGGCGCTTTCCTTGGCTGTCAGGTTCTTGTGATACTCGCCGGCCTGCCCGGGGACCAGGGACTCGTTCTCGATGAAGCACTGCGGGTTTTCCATCTTTCCGAGGTCATGGTACAGGGCACCGGCACGTACCAGGAGCACATTGGCCCCGATGGCACGGGCACAGGCATCAGCCATGCTCATCACCTGGAGCGAATGCTGGAATGTTCCCGGAGCGGTAGCCTCAAGCTTCTGAAGAAGAGGATTGTTGGTGTCACAGAGTTCCTGGAGACGGGACGAAGAAACCAGGTTGAAAAGTTTCTCGAACAGGTAGACAAGCGGGTAGCCAGCGACTGCCAGGAAAGAGCCGACAAAGAGGTAAATGACTGCGAAATAAGCATTTCCATTCACCATATCTATCAGCCTGAAGGCAAAATAGACTACCAGCAGAGTCAGGAAAACTATGCCTGCGTTGATGAACTGCCTCCAGCCGCGGCTGAAATAGCTGAAAGTGAATATGCACACTATCTGCGCCACGGTGAACATCACGAAAAGCACCACTCCGTCGTGGGCGAAGGCCAGGAGCGGGATGAGCGACAGGATGCATATGGGAAGGATCACCTTGTTCTTGAAGAAGGCCTGGAGATACAGGGCCGTCAGGGTGAACGGTATCATGTATATGACCTGTCCGCTGAGCTTCGAGCCCAGGATCGCCCCTACGGCGGCTATCCCGAACACAAGGACAAGATATGCGAAGCTGTTGGATTCCTTGAAAATCTCAGGATAGGTAATGTACAGGGTCAGCAGGAAGGCCGCTATAAGCGCCAGCGCAAGGATGCCGTTCCCGAGCCAGCGGAGGATGCCCGGTCCGATGGAGCCGACGCTGTCCTCATATTCCGCCTTGTAGGAATCCAGGACCTGGGCGATTTCGGACGTGACCATCTCCCCCTGCGAGACAATCAGGTCACCCGCGTTCACGAAGCCGATGGTAGGAGAAATGTCATCCGCGGATTCGGCATGGATCAGCTGGGTAGTCTGCTTGTCGTACATGAGGTTCGGGACTATCAGGTCATATATCCCCGATGCATGGAGAAGGGAATCCACATTGCCCCTTCCTACTTCCTGGGTAACGAGGGAGAGCAGCTTGTCGCGGGCTTCGCTCTGCAGGTAAACCTCTGTGGCAGGATATTTCTGCGCACGCTTGTCTTTCTGGATGAAAAGCACAGCGCTGGAAGCATCTACGTTCTTGTCGGTACGCACCCCTTCATCCGGTACTATCCCCTTGGAATAGACCGCATTCATCGCATCGATCGCAGCATCCTTCACCTTTGAATCGCCGAACTGGAGACGCTGGGCGGCCTTCAGGTTCCTGGCTACCACATCATCTGACCAGCGGTAATAAGGCACGACGCTCGAACCGGCCTTCTCGCGCTGTTCCTGGATCTGGGCCTCAGTCTTGAGGATCGGGAAATCGAACTGCGCTATCAAGGTCTCATAGTTCCACGGTGAACCTTTCTTGTAATCGTAGTTGAACTTCGGGTTTCGTGGCATCAAGACCAGAAGTACTGCGAAAAGGATCAGTACGGGAACATAGAATTCTTTCGATACAATCGGCCTGGGCATATGTCTCTCTATTTGAAGGGGCTGCCCGCCTCACGGGCGATGTACATGTAGGTAAGCTTGTCCGTAAGGTCAGGGAAGAGATTGTGTGCAAGGACAGTAGCCTTTCCGAGCCCGGTAAGGGTCATATGCGAGACCCTCTTGCGGACAGCCTTCGCCATGAGCGAAGCGCACTGCTCTGCGCTCATCAGTTTCCCCTCCTCAAGCGGGGTGCTTCCCTGCGGCGACCCGTCGGCGGTAAGCGCCGCGTTCCGCACGTTGGAAGAAGTGTACCCCGGGGCGAACACCAGCACATGCAGGCCATCCTTCATATGCTCGATGCGGATGGTGTCCAGGAAGCCCCTCACTGCATATTTCGAAGCCGAGTAGCCGGTCCTCGCGGGAAGGGCGGAATAGCCGGCTATCGAGATGACACCCACGACACTCCCTTTGCTCTCCAGCAGGAAAGGCAAAGCATATTTCGTACAATAGACAGTACCCCAGAAGTTTACGTCCATCAGGGAACGGATTACCTTCAGGTCCAGGTCCTTGAACATGGCACGCATGGAAAGTCCGGCATTGTTGACCAATACGTCTATGCGGCCATATGCCTCTACAGCGGCATCAATCAGGGCCTTGCAGTCCTCCTCGACGGTCACGTCACACTTGACGCAAAGCACCTTCGAAGGATCTGGAGACACTCCCGGTGCCTCCTCCTGGAGTTTTTCCTTCCTCCGCGCCGCCATGACCACCTTGGCTCCAAGGCTCCCGAAATGCCTGGCGCATGCCAGGCCGATACCGGAACTGGCACCGGTAATCACTACGACCTTGTCCTGGAAATACTGCCTGTCCGTCATCGTTACTCTATGGTCATTGCGGCTATGTCCTCGCCGTCATATTCTCCGGCGTCGAGCTTGGCCTTTATTTCCTTGAATGCGTTCAGGGTGTACTTCACGTCTTCCATGGTGTGGGCGGCGGTGGAGACGATCCTGAATATGATCATTCCCTTGGGGATGACAGGGTAGATGACCATGGAGCAGAAGATACGGTAGTTCTCCCTGAGGTCCTTGGCCATCTTGGTCGCCTGGCCGATGCCTCCCTTGATGTGGACAGGGGTAACGCAGGCCTGGGCCTCGCCGATGTCGAATCCTTCGTCGAGGAATCCTTTCTGGATGGCATGGGTGATCTCCTTGCACTTGGCACGGAGGGCGTCTCCTTCGGGAGAATCGATGATTTCCATACGCTTGATGTTGCCCAGGACGAAGGCCATCGGAAGGCTCTTGGCGTACATCTGGCTGCGCAGGTTACCCCTCAGGTAATTGATTATGGCATGGGGACCGGCCACGAAACCGCCGATGGAAGCCATGCTCTTTGCAAATGCTCCGATGTACAGGTCAACCCCGTCCATGCAGTTCTGCTCCTCTGAAGTTCCGCGGCCGTGCTCACCCATGAGTCCGAATCCGTGGGCGTCATCGATCATGAAACGGAACGGATATTTTTCCTTCAGGGCGACGATGTCGCTGAGGATTCCCATGGCGCCGGTCATGCCGAAGACTCCCTCGGTGATCACAAGGACTCCGCCGCCATTCTCATTGGCGACAGCTTCCGCCCTTTTGAGCACCTTCTCGAAATCCACTATGTCGTTGTGACGGAACTTGTATTTTTCCCCGATATGGAGACGGATTCCGTCAAGGAGGCAGGCGTGGCACTCTGCATCATAGACAATGACGTCATGACGGCCGGTGAGGGCATCTATGGTGGAGACGATTCCCTGATAGCCGAAGTTGAAGAGGAATGCATCTTCCTTCTTCTCGAAATCGGCGAACATCTTTTCCAGCCTCTCATGCTCGCGGGTGTGCCCCGAAAGCATCCTCGAGCCCATAGGATAAGCCAGGCCCCATTTGGCTGCAGCCTCTGCATCCACCCTGCGTACTTCGGGATGGTTGGCCAGGCCGAGATAGTTGTTCAGGCTCCAGTTGAGCACCGGAATCCCGTTGAAAGTCATATGCGGGCCCAGCTCGCCCTCAAGACGAGGATACATGTAGTAGCCGAATCCCTGCTGGAAATACTGTCCGATCGGGCCGGCCGATCCCTGCTCTATCCTGTCGAAAATGTCTGAGTACATGATGATTGTCTTTATGCGTCAATATTAGCGTAATGTGCATTCTCTTCGATGAACTGCCTGCGTGGCGGGACATCGTCACCCATAAGCATGGAGAAAGTCCTGTCGGCTTCCTGCGCATTCTCAATGGTAATCTTGCGGAGGCGCCTCCTGGAAGGATCCATGGTAGTGTCCCAAAGCTGCTGGTCGGACATTTCTCCAAGACCTTTGTACCTCTGGACGGTGACACCCTTGTCCGAGCCGTGTCCCAGGCGCGCGGTAGCCTCTGCGCGCTGCTGGTCGGTCCAGCAATAGACCTCCTCCTTGCCCTTCTTGACAAGGTACAGCGGCGGGGTTGCAAGATAGACATATCCGTTGCTGATCAGGTCGTTCATGTAGCGGAAGAAGAATGTCAGGATGAGGCAGGCGATGTGGCTTCCGTCGACATCGGCATCGGTCATGATGATCACCTTGTGGTAGCGCAGCCTGCTGAGGTCCATGCGTTTCACTCCGTTCTCGTCCTCCTGGGCGACTGTGACTCCGAGTGCAGTGTAGATGTTGCGGATCTCCTGTGACTCGAAAGCCCTGTCACCGGCAGCCTTCTCCACGTTGAGGATCTTTCCCCTCAGGGGCAGGATAGCCTGGATACGGCGGTCACGGCCCTGCTTGGCAGTACCGCCTGCGGAATCTCCCTCGACGAGGAAGAGTTCGCATTTCTCGGGATTGTTCTCAGAGCAGTCGGCCAGTTTTCCGGGCATTCCGGCACCGGACATGACGGTCTTGCGCTGGACCATCTCGCGCGCCTTGCGTGCGGCATTGCGTGCCGTAGCAGCCAGGACGATCTTCTCGATGATGAGCTTGGCTTCCTTGGGATGCTCCTCCAGGTACTGGTCGATGGCGGCGGCAGTAGCCTGGGAAACGGCGGAGGTCACTTCGCTGTTCCCGAGCTTGGTCTTGGTCTGGCCCTCGAACTGGGGCTCAAGCACCTTGACGGACACAATGGCGGTGAGTCCTTCGCGGTAGTCCTCCTGGGCCAGGTCGCCCTTGAGCTTGGAGAAGAGGTTGTTCTTCTCGGCATAGTTCTTCAGGGCCCTGACAAGTCCCATCTTGAAACCCTGGAGGTGGGTTCCGCCTTCTATGGTGTTGATGTTGTTGACATATGAATAGACTTTCTCGCTGTAGCCGGTGTTGTACTGCAGCGCGATGTCGATCGGGATGATCTTGTCCGAATTCACGCATATGGGATCGGGGATGAGCTTCTGGATCCCGGCGTCGATGTAATTGATGAATTCCTTCAGTCCTTCGCTGGAGTAGAAATCATCATGGCGCCACACCTGCTTTCCGGTAGCCTTCGATTCCCCGTCCGGAGTGGTTATGAACTCATCCACGAGCTGCCTGTGGTCCTCGAGGTGGATGGTCACTCCCTTGTTCAGGAAGGCCAGCTCGCGGAGCCTGTTGGCCAGGGTATCATACTTATAGACAGTAGTTACCGTAAACACCTCGGGATCCGGATGGAAGGTGATGACAGTACCGGTGTCATCGCATGTACCTGTCTGGACGACCGGGGTGACGGGCTTTCCTTTGCTGTACTGCTGGGAGAAGACCTTCCCCTCACGGTGGACTTCCGCCGTAAGGCTGTCCGAAAGGGCATTGACACAGGAGACACCCACACCGTGGAGACCTCCGGAAACCTGATAATTCTTCTTGCTGAACTTGCCGCCGGCATGAAGCACGGTCATGACAACCTCGAGGGCGTCACGATGCTCCTTAGGGTGCATTCCGACCGGGATTCCACGTCCGTTGTCCCTCACCTCGATGGAATTGTCATGAAGGATCGTAACATCTATGCGGTCGCAGAAGCCTGCCATGGCTTCATCGATGGAGTTGTCAACCACTTCGTAAACCAGATGATGGAGTCCCCTCTCACCTATGTCTCCGATGTACATCGAAGGCCTTTTGCGCACGGCCTCAAGTCCTTCCAGCACCTGGATGCTACTTGCGGAATACTGCTCTTCCGCGGCTTTCATTTTATCTGTCTCTGGCATCTATCTATAAAATTAACAATCTTGCAAAGATACTAAATTTCTTAGAGGTTGACAATTACCCCTCCTGTGACGGACAATCCCTTCTCGGCGTAGAGCACGTTTCGCTGGATCTTCTGGCCGAGGAGGTTCCCTCCCCTGATCCAAAGTCCAAGACGCCTGTTGAGACGGTACTCCGCCCTGATTCCCAGGTCAAGCCATCCGGGGATGGTCGCCTCAGAGCCGGCATATTCGATTATCCCGTCGAAATCAGTGTCGCTGCCCGCCATGACACAGCCTTTACGCGATGACGCGAAGCCGGCATCGAATCCGGCAGAAAGGCGCTCCTGCCATTTGTAACGGAAATAGAGGTTACCGCTTATCTTCGAGGGCAGGAACCCGTAATCATAGTCCGTGGAATTCCTGAGGTTGGTGGACTTGAACGCCAGCTCGGCTCCGGCATCTACCAGGCTCGTCTCGAGATTCAGCCTGGTTCCCGCGTAGTACAGGTTGACGTCGTGGTAAATCAGTCCGGGAGCCATCAGGCCATCGAGTTCATATGCCATTTCCATGGGTGCGTTGGACTTGATGGAAACTCCGCCGAAAACTTCATAATGAAGCCGTGACATGACTCCGCCCTTGGCTCCGACCCGCACATTGATACGCTCGGATGTATTGTCCAGCAGCGGTCCGAAACCGAGACCGAAAATGGGGTCGAAATGATGGTTGCCCTCCTGCATTGAAGAATAGGCATTGATGTCATCCCCACCGGTGGCGCTGGCAAAGAGGGCCAGCTTGCCGGGAACCGCGGAATACTCCACGTTCACCATGGGATAGACGAACTGTCCCTTGTGTGAATGGTTTTCATATGCCGCCAGGGCGGAACGGGTGTCGTCACTGTGGACGAGTGCGCTCAGGGCAAGGCCCAGGCTGAAGTTCCAGCGGTCACGGTTGAACACGTATTTGGGGGTAAGGGCTATCCTTCCGGCAAATGAAGACAGGAGGCCCGAATAGACCGCCATGTCCACATTCACCCCGAAAAGCAGCCTGGAAGACGCATCCAGCACCGGTCCGAGCTCTCCGCCGAGATTCACAAGGCTTTCACCTATCCCGGGCTTCCCTTCAAGAAGGGAGGTCTTCTGGGCGTCCGACCTGTAGGAGAACCTGAGGGTCCCGTCATAATAGAAACTGCCGGGAGCGGCCTGAAGGGAACGGATGCCTGCGAAAGCCATCCCGCCGTTGGAGGATTTGGTGTTCCTCCAGTCCTTGGTAGAAAGGTTGTCATATGCGGCGCCGAATCTCAGCGCGTAGTCCTTCCACTCCTTCTGGCCGTTGAAACCGATCCGCGCCGCCATATCGCGCCCGCTCCATGAACTGCCGTCGGAATCCAGCTTCTCGGAATCATATGCTATCCTGTGATAGTCGCCGAAATAAGAATTGAAAGAGCCGTACACATCCCACTGGATCCCCTTCGCAGGAGCACTGTAGACAAAGCCGAGTGATGGACGAAGGGTGTAACCGGCACCCGCCTTGAGGAAGAACCTGCGGGGTTCAGTGCTTTCGGTCGGGCGCATGCTGATAAGGTAGGGCTCGAAATCATATGCTCCCTTGTACGGAGTGTCGAAGACATCGTAGTCGAAGTCGAGACGGAAGGCAAGGAGGGAATCCGGCACGGCCATCTGGCTGAGCGGTTTATGCACATCAAGCAGGCGTCCCTCATATGTATTCACTACCTCGACGGTAGGATTGATGTTCTGGGCGGAGAGGCCCGCTGAAATAGCCATAGCGGCAACTGCCGCAGCGAATAACCTGGTTTTCATATGCTTACTCCTCCGTAATTTTGGCCAGTCTGGCAAGTCTCATGTTCACGTTGTCCAGGACGTCGTCATCACCCGTGTAGCCGTCCCTGATGCTTTCGAAGGTCGCCTTGGCCTGTTTGTACTTGTCCGTTTCGGCAAACGTGTCGCCGAGGGTGATATAACTCTTGGCAAGCCAGTAGGACTGGTTCGGGGCTGCCGAAGCGAATTTATAGACACGGTCCTCGACCTTGTCGAATTCACCCCTGTCGTAAAGGTCCTGTATGATCAGCCACGTAGCCTCCGCACCTTCGTTGGTAGAAGGCTTCGCGCTGAGCTTCTCGAGTATCGCGAATGCATTGTCGCGGTCGCTGCCACCCAGGTAAGACTTGGCCTTTATGTAATCGGCCTCCCTCTTGAGAGCCTCGTCCGCATCCTTGAGAGATGACACGGCCCCGGCACAGGAGATTGCCTCCCTGAAATCCTTGGCGGAATAAGCTGAGCGCATCATTCCAACTGCGGCGGCCGTCTTGTTCTCATCAATTACGGCATGGTCCCTGAGGAACCTGTAGCCGTCATATGCCTCGGCCCAATGCTGCAGGCCGTAAGAGAGGTCTCCGTAATGCAGGGCGGCAAGCTCGACTGCAGGGCCTGAGGTCCCGGCCTTCATGACGCGGGAATAGAAATCGCACGCCTGCTCTTTCTGTCCTGTCAGGCGATAGCACTCGGCGATGTAGAAATCAGCCTGTGAAAGCTTTTCCCCTGAAGGATACCTGGACTGGTAGGTCTGGAGGGCCACCAGGGCCTTCTGGTAATTGCCGTTCATGAAGATCTGCTCTGCGGAGCTGAAATACAGGGATTCCTTCTCTGCATCGGTCTTGGTGGCTCCTCCACCGAGGCCTTCAACATATGCCAGGTAATCGTCGGTGCGTCCCTGGGAGGTGTAGATGGACTCTATGGCGAGCATGGCGTTGGCAGAGAATTCGGTTCCGGGCATGTCCCTGACCACCTGCTTGTAATAGCCCAGGGCCTCGTCATACTTTGAGGCATTGCGTGCGACCATGCCCAGCTCGATCAGGGAGCCGGCGATGAAAGTGGTGTCGCGCGAATATGTCCTCAGGGAATTGAAGCAGTCCTTAGCCTCGGCGGTCTTCCCGGCATCGACATATGCACGTCCGAGCTCATACATGGCTTCGGACCAGAGCGGAGCGCTTACGGACGCCTGTTTCACCCTCGAAAGGGCCTCAATCTTGCGGTCTTTCCTGCCGCTGAGGCCATATGCTATGCCCTGCTGGTAGTAGGGATATATGTCGTTTGCGTCATACTTGTAGGAATCCAGGACCTTCTGGTAACCCGTGATGGCCGCGGGATAGCGGGCCTGGATGAAGTCGCAGTCGGCCATCCTGGTAGCGGCTTCCTTAGCATGAAGCTGTGAACCGCTTCCAAGATAATTCCCGAACCACTTCACGGCAGCATCCCAGTTCCCCTCCTCGAAATTGCAGTATGCGATGCTCAGGGGGATCGACTCAGCCTCAGGCTTGCCGTCAAGGGCGGAATTATTGTACAGGTCGGTGTAAAGGTCCCTTGCATCTCCGTATTTACCGTCCCTGTAGTAGGACTCAGCCAGCCAGTAACGGGAAAGCTGGTTGAAGGTAGAACGCTTGTCCGAGTAATAGGCCGCCGCCTTCAGGCATGGGACTGCGTCCCTCCATGAACCCTGGGAGATCAGCTGATTGGCACGAAGGTAATTGGCCTTCATGTAGTTGGACTTCATGTCGTCATCCAGTTCATCGATCTTGTCGTAAGCCTCGACGGCTCCGGCATAATCGTGATTGTACAGGGACGCAAGAGCTATATAACTGTAAATCAGATCATTCTTGTCAAGGTCCTTGTACTTGTCCATGTAGGACTCGAAGGGCTTCGGGTCATGGTTGAGGTCGAATGCAAGCTTACCCCAGTTGAACCATGCGTCTTCCTGGATCCCCTTGTCGAACGGAAGGGCCGCAGCTTCCTTGAAGGCTCCGAGGGCCGCCACCTTGTTCTTGGTCTCGAGATAGGCGCCGGCGAGGTTGTAACTGGCTATCTGCCCGAGGGAATCGGTCCTGTCCTTGACATTGTTGTAACTATCGATGGCACCCTTCCAGTCATGCACGGCGTAAAGCACGGAACCGGAATAGAACCAGTCCGTCCTGGTCTTCGGGGTGTCCCCTGCATTTACGTTCTTGTCATAGTACTCGCGTGCCTTAGCTGCATCCCCGCGGACAAGATAGGACTCGGATATGATCCTGGCAAGGTGGGGACGGCGGTCTTCCGGAACGGCTGCGTACATGGCCTCGGCATTGTCGGTCACGTACTTGTAGTCCTTTTCCATGAAACGGCACTCAAGCATGTAGTATTTCGACTGGTCGGCGAAACGCGGGTCTTCGGCGGTCTGACGGAAGCAGTTGAAAGCCTCCTTGAAATCCCTGCCGGTGTAAAGGATGTACCCGAGGGTGTACTTGGCAGGCATCGTGTAGTCGCCGCCCTTGAGGGAATCCATCTTGCGGAGCTCCTGGGCCGCAGAATCATAATCCCCGACAGAGAACATGCTGTAACCCTTCTTGAAGGTGTATTCCGCCGCCTCATCATCCCTCAGGCTGCCCTCCGGGATCATTTCGAAATCCCTCAGGGCGCTCTCATAGTCCGCTTCCTCGAATTCGCTCAGCGCACCCTGGAAGAACACCCTGGAGGTCATCGCCGACCACGGCCACTGCCGGGCATATTCCCCGGCGAGGGACTTGTAGCCGGTTGACTTCAGCTGCTGGGAACACATTATGGAATAAGCCCTGGCTATCGGGTCGGCGCCCAACCCATCGAAAAGGGTCCGCGCCTGGGAATACATTCCGTTTTCGTAAAGGACCAATGCCTGCCGCATGTCGTCCGGACGGTCCTGGGACCTCAGTCCGCAAGGGATCAGGACAGCGGACAGGATGATGGCTGCAAACAGCTTTCTGTTCATGATTCTCGAGTTTCAATAATTTTACAAATATAATCATAATTTTCCTTATATTTGTGATGTTTCAACACCTTGAAAGCCTCATTTTGACATGAAAGAGAACGAGCCTCTGATCACATTCAGGAACGCCGAGATACTCAATGGCGAAAACCCCGTAATCTACGGCCTGAACATGCAGGTTTCCCCCGGAGACTTCGTCTATATAGTCGGGAAGGTAGGGACCGGAAAGACCTCCATCATACGTACCATAACCGCGGAAAATCCACTCCTGAACGGTTACGGGGAAGTCTGCGGCTACCAGCTCAACGGAATCCGGTTCCGGGACGTCCCGTTCCTCCGCAGGAAACTCGGAGTAGTGTTCCAGGATTTCCAGCTGCTTATGGACCGCAGCGTGAAGGACAATCTGGAATTCGTGCTCAAATCCACCGGGTGGAAGGACAGGGAACAGATTGACAAGAGGATAGAGGAAGTCATCTCCGCAGTAGGCATGGGCACGAAGGCCCACAAGATGCCCCACCAGCTTTCAGGAGGCGAACAGCAGAGGATTGCCATCGCCAGGTCCATCCTCAACAAGCCGCAGGTCATCCTCGCGGACGAACCCACAGGCAACCTTGACAACGAGACCGCAGACGGCATCCTGAAACTCTTCAGGCACATCAACTCTGAAGGCACTGCGGTAGTGATGGTCACCCACAACAGGGGCATATTCGAAAAATACTCCGGAAGGGTCTTCGTCTGCCGCGACGAGCACTGCGAAGAACAGACGGACGACGAGGTGCTTGACCTTTCCCTCACTATCTGAGCCACGTCATGACAAAGAAAGAACGCTTCGGGCGCATCCTGGACTGGTTCCAGGAAAACGATCCGGCCCCCAAGACGGAACTGGTCTACCAGACCCCGTTCCAGCTCCTTGTAGCGGTAATGCTGTCGGCCCAATGCACCGACAAACGCGTAAACGCAGTCGCCCCCGCCCTGTTCGAAGCGTTCCCGACACCGGAGGCGCTCGCCGAAGCGACCTTCGACGAGGTCTATCCATATGTCAAAAGCGTCTCGTACCCTAATTCCAAGACTGCCCACCTGATCAGCGCAGCCAAAAAGATCATAAGCGATTTCGGAGGCGAAGTCCCCTCGCGCACCGACCAGCTCATGACCCTGCCGGGAGTCGGCAGGAAGACCGCCAACGTAGTGACTTCGGTGATATGGTCGGAACCGGTAATCGCAGTGGATACCCATGTGTTCAGGGTGGCCCGCCGGCTTGGCCTCTCAATGGGGACCACTCCCCTGGCCGTAGAGACGGACCTTGAAAAAGGGATTCCGGAAGGACTACGCTCCCGTTCACATCACTGGCTCCTGCTCCACGGAAGGTACATATGCACAGCCCGCTCCCCCAAATGCGGGAAATGCCAGTTCGCCGCCTGGTGCCCCTCGAAAGAAGATAATTAGCTTTACTGCCTCGAAACCTTGATCACCTGTCTGAGAAGGCGCAGCTGTGACATGACCTTGTCCAGTTCGCTGTTGGAGGGCACGGAAATCTTCATGATTATGTCCGAGGTGCCCCTCCGGTTGTCTTCCAGGATATTGAACGAGCGCACGGATGTCTTGAAGTTGTTGACTATGTCCATTATCCGGTTGATGACCGAATTGTCCTGAGAACACGTAATCCTCAGGGTCACCTGGAATGAACCGCTGGAAGGGCTATCTGCCCACCTTACCTTCTGGATCCTGTAGGGATAGTTCTCTATGAGCCTTGAAGCGTTGGGGCAGGATATGCGGTGAATGGTTATCCCGCTGGTCCTGGTCACGAAGCCGAAGACATCGTCCCCGAACACGGGATGGCAGCATTTTGCCATCTTGTAATACAATCCCTTGAGGTCCTTCGCATTGAGTACGAGTATGTCATCGGTACTTCCGGCGGCCTTCCAGAGGTCCCTCGATTCGGCTGCAGACGAAGCCGCCGCAGCCTTCGCGGCCTCGACCGCCTCGGCATGCATCGCAGAATGCTCCAGGATGTAGTTCTTGACCGTTTCCACCGACACGGTTCCGGAACCTATGGCGGCATAGAAGGACTTGACGGTAGTGTAATGGAGCTTCTTGTTGATGTCGGCAAGCATCTCGTCCGTCAGGGTCAGCTTCCAGTTCTTGAGACGGCGTTCCAGGAGTTCGCGCCCCTCGGCGGCACTCTTGTACTCCTCCTCGCCCATCATCTGCTTGATCTTGTTCCTGGCCTTGGAGGTCACAACCCAGTTCAGCCAGTCCCTTGTCGGATTCTGGTTCTTGCTGCTCATTATCTCCACGACATCTCCGGTCGAGAGCTTCTCCTTGATGGAAACGGCCTTTCCGTTCACCTTTCCGCCAGTGCACCTGGAACCAAGCCCGGAGTGGATGTTGAATGCGAAATCCAGCATCGTGGCACCTGCAGGCAGGATACGGAGTTCTCCGCTGGGAGTGAACACGAATATCTCCCTGGAAGGAGGGGCGGGAAGGTCCTCGGGCTTCATGTCCACCTTGTGCTCAAGGGTATAGCGCACTGAGTTCAGCCATTTGTCCATTGTCTCCTCATGCTTGATGCCCTTGTAGGACCAGTGGGCTGCCGCTCCGTTCTCGGCGGCATCGTCCATCCGTTTGGTCCGGATCTGGACCTCGACATATGCCCCGTCCCTGTTCCTGACGGTTATGTGCAGGGACTCATAGCCGTTGGCCTTGGGCTGGGTTATCCAGTCGCGGAGACGGCTCGTGTCCGGTTCGTATTCCTTCGTGACATATGAATAGACATCCCAGCACAGGCTTCTCTCGGTGGCGAGGTCGGCTCCGTCGCAGTTGATGATGAAGCGTATGGCGAAAACGTCATAGACTCCGTCGAACGACACCCCCTGCCGGTTCATCTTCTTGTAGATGGACCATGCCGTCTTGGTGCGTATCTTCAGCTTGTAGTCAATCCCGGCGGCCTTCAGGTCGTCCTCCAGCGGACGTATGAAGTCACGGGTGAGCTTCTCGCGGTCTTTCTCGGTGGCCTTGAGACGGTTGTAGATGGCCCTGTACTGTTCCGGCTCGGCATAGCGGAAATAGATGTCCTCCATTTCGCTCTTGATATTGTACAGGCCGAGCTGGTGGGCAAGCGGGATATAGAGCATCAGGGTCTCGAGGATCTTGCCTTCTCTGGAAGACTTGGGGATGAGGTCTAGGTGACGCATCACCTCCAGCCTGTCGGCTATCTTCAGGACCGTTGCACGGGGATCCTTCGAATACTGGACTATGAGTTTCTTGTAGTTCTCTGCCTCAAGGCGGGTGTCTTTCGGCCTGATAGTGGCGATCTTCCCGAGTCCTTCCACCAGGGTCATCACCTCTTCTGGGAAAGCCCCCTGGGGAACAGACGCCGACGGATTCATCCTGAGAGCCTCGTGAAGGAAAACGGCTGCCGCGCACTCCGCGGGGAGACCTATCTCATCCGAAGCGATGAGGGCCACTCCGAGAGGATGCTCGATGAACGGATGAGAATCATCGCGGACCACATCCCTCAGAGCATCGTCTGCAAAATCATATGCCCTCTGGACGAGTTCGATCCCAGAGGAGTCATAGTGCGGAAAAAGGTCTTTGATGTCTTTCATATCTCTCTTTCTTTCACTTACTTCTGGCATTCAGTGCCTGCTGGAATTCCCTTGCGTTGGCAAGGTGCCCGGAGTACGTGGAGGCAAAACGGTGAGTCCCGTCCAGCGCCGGAGAGGCGCAGAAATACAGGTAGCCGTTGCGGTCCGGGTTCAGGACCGCCTCAAGGCACTCGCGGGGAGGAGAGCATATTGGACCGGGAGGCAGGCCGGCATACTTGTAGGTGTTGTATGGCGAGTCTATCTCCAGATGCCGCAGGAGGATGCGGTTAGGCTTGTAGTCGAAACAGAAAGCCACTGTCGGATCGGCCTGAAGGAGCATCCCGATACGCAGCCGGTTGAGATAGACGCCGGCGATTGACGGCATCTCTGGCTTATAGCGGGTCTCCCCGGAAACTATGGAAGCCAGGGTCGATACCTGCAGGCGGGTCAGCCCGAGCTCGGCTGCCTTGGCATCGTTGGCCGGTGTCCAGAACTTCTTCCACGCCTTGTTGAAAACCGAGAAAATGCTGTCCGGAGAGGCCGTCCAATAGACTTCATATGTGTCCGGGATGATCATCGAAAAGACATTGGAAGGGGTGAATCCGAAAGCGCTCAGCAGGACGCTGTCCTCCAGCGCCCTCATTACAGAGACCGAGTCGGTCATCATCTGCCTGGATATCCTGGAAGCGATTGCGCCCTTGTTCCTTATGGTTCCGGCTATGGTCAGGCGCACGGGAGACTGCCAGCCGTTGGCCAGCATCCTGGCAGCGTAATAACTTGACACCTTGCCGTCCACCTTGTAATGTCCTGGCTTCATCTTTGTCTCTCCGTCCCACAGACCCTCGTGTTTCAAGGCCCGCTTCAGGCTTGCCGGCCTTATCACCACCCCGGAATCCACCAGGGATGAAAAGACCTGCTGCACAGGAGTATCCGGCCATATGTACAAATCCTGCCCACGCGTGAAATTCGCAGAACGGTGATCCATCCACATCAACGCGAAAAGAGAAGCTCCGGCCACGGCCAGGACGGCCAGGGCGGCTGCAAGGATGTATATGATTTTCTTCTTGGCCATATGCTGGAATGGTTGCGCTACCTGCTGCGCAGGAGGATAGTGTCTCCGCTCAGGGGCACGTAGCCCTCAGGCAGGTTATTCATCTTGACCACCGATTTCATCTTCACTCCGAAACGCTGGCATATGTCTCTAAGGGACATCCCGTCTTCGTCCACTATGAACTTGTCAAGTCCCTTCCTGGCCTGGTTCTTCTTGGCCTGAAGGTACACCATCTCACCGGGGAGCAGTTCCTTTGAAGCACTCAAGTCATTGAATGACAGGATTTCCCTCTGGAAAAGATGGAAAGCCGAAGCTATGGATGCATATGTCTCACCTTCCGATGCATAGACGAACGGCACCCCGTTCTCGGTGTAGGTCTCGCGGCTGAGGGAAAAACGGAATTCCTCTTTCGCACCCTCGCTGATCTTAACCGGTTCCTCGAGCTGGAGCGGAGACTCCGGGATCACTTCTTCCTCCTCAGGGACAGGCACTTCTACCGTCTTATGCTCCGAGGGCTTCAACGCAGGCTTCTGCGGGGATTTCTGAACTGCCGTCTTTACGGTACGGCGCTGGCGGCGGAGCTTGCGGACATTCTCCTTGCGGTCAGAATCCGGCAGCTGTATCTCATCCTTCCCCCCGAAGGTGGCGCCGGGTCCGTCCGCTTCCTGTTCCTCCTGCACGGCAGGATGGGCTGCCTCTTCCTGCGCGTACCGGGAAACCGCCTGGGCGACTGTCATCTTGTCGAACTTGTCCAGGCCATAGTCCTCGACAATCTTGATGAGCTTGGGAGCATATTGGGGATCAGTAGCATAACCAGCCTTCTTCAGACCATATGCCCAGCCCTTGTAGTCGGTGGTCTTAAGGTCGAATAGGCTCTTGTAGCGGTCGCGGTAGCGAAGGAAATCCGAATGGTCGCGGAAGCTCTCGATGGGGTCGTCATATGCCCTGAAGCACTCCCCTTTCTCGTCATCATCCCAATAGACCGTCCGCCCGGTCCAGTCACGATGGCACTTGATACCGAAATGGTTATTACCGGCCACCGTTATCCCTGATGAGCCTGCGCTGGATTCCAGGAGTCCCTGGGCCAGCGTGATGCTCGCCGGGACACCTGTCCGGTACATCTCCCTCACGGCAGTGACGGCGTATTTTGCGATGTATCTCTCCTGGGGCGAAGGCTCCGCTGGGGCCGCGGACACAACCCGGGAGGCAACTGCGGCCACCAGTAGCAGGAGGACGGTTATTCTGCAGGTACGGTCCATATCCACGAATGCTTACGAGTCGTAAATATAGGCATTTCCTACGAGAATACGAAGTCTATGACGTCTTGGATTGTTGAAACGTAATGGAACTGGAGACCCTCTATGTAAATGGGCTTGATGTCCTCTATGTCACGACGGTTTTCACTGCATATGACTATCTCCCTGACTCCTGCGCGACGGGCGGCAAGGATCTTTTCCTTGATGCCTCCCACCGGAAGCACCTTGCCGCGCAGGGTCATCTCGCCAGTCATGGCGACGCCATGGCGGATGGGTTCACCCCGGAGTGCCGAGACCATCGAAGTCACCATGGTTATGCCCGCAGACGGTCCGTCCTTGGGAACGGCTCCTTCCGGAACATGGACATGGATGTCCTTCTTGTCGAACACTCCCGGTTCCAGCTTGGCGATGGCAGGATGGGCCTTGATGTACTGCCAGGCGATCTGGGCGCTTTCCTTCATGACATCCCCCAGGTTGCCTGTCATGCTCAGGGCACCCTTGCCTTCAGAGACCGAACTCTCCACGAAGAGGATCTCGCCTCCGGTCTGGGTCCATGCCAGGCCCGTAACCACTCCGGGACCTTCATTCCCTTCCTGCTTGTCGTGGAATGAGGTAGGAAGGCCCAGATACTCCTTGAGATGGCCTTTCTTGATCACCTTAGGATACTTCTCCCCGAGGGCGATCTTCTTGGCTGTGACGCGGGCTATCTTGGCGATCTGCTTCTCCAGGCCGCGGACGCCTGACTCGCTGGTGTACCTTTCGATTATCTCTTCCAGGGCGGCCTTGTCAATCCTCAGCCCCTTCTTGCTGATTCCGTGAGCCTCCAGTTCCTTGGGGACGAGGAAGTTCTTGGCAATCTCCATTTTCTCCTCGGCAAGGTAACCGGTCACATTGATGAGCTCCATCCTGTCAAGCAGGGCTGGCTGGATCCCCGCAAGGGTGTTGGCTGTCGTGATGAAGAGCACGTTCGAGAGGTCGTACCCCACATCAAGATAATTGTCATGGAATGACGTATTCTGCTCGGGATCAAGAGCTTCCAAAAGAGCGGAAGAGGGATCCCCCTTGAAATCAGCCCCGACTTTGTCGATCTCGTCAAGCACCATCACGGGATTGGAGGTACCCGCTTTCCTGATGCTGTCGAGGATGCGTCCGGGCATGGCTCCGACATATGTCTTGCGGTGGCCGCGGATCTCGGCTTCATCGTGGAGTCCTCCCAGCGAGACCCTTACATATTTGCGTCCCAGCGCCCTCGCGACTGACTTTCCGAGACTGGTCTTACCCACTCCCGGAGGCCCGTACAGGCAGAGGATCGGGGATTTCATGTTGCCCTTGAGCTTGAGTACGGCCAGGTACTCGATGATCCTGTCCTTGACGGTCTCAAGTCCGAAATGGTCGTGGTCGAGCACGCCCTGGGCATGGGAAAGGTCGAGGTTGTCTTCCGACATCTCGCCCCACGGCAGGTCCAGCATGAACTGGACATAGTCGTACTGGACGCTGTATTCAGGAGTGGTGGGATTGTACTTCTCGAGCTTCTGGACCTGCTTCTCGAAAACCGCCGCGACCTCTTCAGGCCACTTTTTGTCCTTTGCGGCAGCGCGGAGCTTGTCGATGTCCTCGGAGTCATCCATGCCCAGCTCCTCCTGGATGGTCCTGAGCTGGTTGTTGAGATAATATTCCCTCTGCTGCTGGTCTATGTCGCTCTTGACCTTCTGGTTTATGTCCTGCTTGATTTCCAGAAGGCGTTTCTGGGTGTCAAGGACGGACAGGAGCTTCATCGCCCTTTCCTTCAGGTCCGGATAACTCAGCAGGATAATCTTGTCATTGATGCTCTCCACATCAATCGTGGTAGCGATGAAATTCACCAGGAAGGCGAAATTGTCTATGCTCTTCAGGGCTCCTATCGCCTCGCGGGGAGCGAAGCTGGAACTGCGGATGATAGAAGCCGCCTTCTCCTTGAGGGATTCGGCTATCATCCTGATGTTGTCATCCTCCTCGGGGACGATGTCCTTCACGGCATGGACGCGGGCCTTCAGGTAAGGCTCCGTCTCCACGATGTCATCTACGAACACACGGTCAAGTCCCTGGAGGATAGCGGTAATGGTCCCGTCCGGCATCTCGATGCTCTTGAGGACCTTGGCCGCAGTGCCGAACTCATTGAGGTCTTCCCCGCCGGGATCCTCTACCGAAACGTCTGTCTGGGGCACGGCCGCAATCGGCAGCCCGCCCTTCTCCGCGTCCTTGATAAGACGTATGGACTTTTCCCTTCCTATGGTCACCGGATAGACCGTCCCCGGGAAAAGGACGGCATTGCGCAGGGCCAGGACGGGGACCGTTTCCGGAATCTCGACATGTTCGGATTTCGGGTCACCGTCAACCTGCATCACCGGTATTATGCTCATCTCGGTTCCGCCTATGGAAGCGAGGAAATCTGTATTGATACTCATCTGCGAAAAATCAGTATAAAAAAGGATTACTGCCAATTTGGCATTTCCGTACATGGATCAAATCCCACGTGACATATGGTCAATCTCTGTGCCATATCCGAACAAAACCGTTTTATCTGGTAAAAATTAATCATCAAAAGCCGGAAGATTTTGAACATAAAAAAATTAAGACTATTTTTGCTGATACAGAATAAAAGAATAAACCAAATTTCTTACATTTTTAAATTCAAAGTATCATGACAAAAGCAGAGATCGTTAACGAGGTTGCAAAGGCGACCGGTATTGAGAAAATCGCAGTTCAGTCCGTCGTAGAGTCTTTCATGGAGAATGTCAAGGATTCACTTGTTAAAGGAAACCCGGTTTATCTTCGCGGCTTCGGTAGTTTCATTATCAAACACAGGGCAGAGAAGGCAGCTCGCAACATCACCAAGAAGACTACCATGACTATTCCTGCACACGATATCCCGGCTTTCAAACCAGCCAAGGTATTCGTTAACGCTGTAAAGGAGAAGTAAATCCTTATCATTAATTTATATTTATTATGCCTAGCGGAAAAAAAAGAAAAAGACATAAGATGGCTACGCACAAGCGTAAAAAACGCTTGCGCAAGAACAGACACAAGAAGAAGTAATTTCTGTCTGCCATTTTAGCAGTCTGCTAAGAGAGAGGCTCTGCGGCTGTGCCGCCCGGCCTCTTTTGTTTATGCTGACAATGATATTTCC
>CADCQP010000200.1 GCA_902803535.1 uncultured Bacteroidia bacterium
CTTGTCCGCAGCCTCGTTGGCCTTGGCCTCGTCACGCATCCTCTGGATCTCATCATCCGACAGTCCGGAAGAAGCCTCGATACGGATGTTCTGTTCTTTGCCGGTAGCCTTGTCCTTGGCCGAGACGTTCAGGATACCGTTGGCATCGATGTCGAAAGTCACCTCGATCTGGGGTATACCCCTGGGAGCGGGTGCGATACCGTCCAGATGGAAGATACCGATCTGCTTGTTGTCCTTCGCCATGGGACGCTCGCCCTGGAGGACCCTGATCTCGACGGAAGGCTGGTTGTCGGCCGCCGTGGAGAAGATCTGGGACTTGCGGGTCGGTATAGTGGTGTTGGACTCGATAAGCTTGGTCATCACGCCGCCAAGGGTCTCGATTCCGAGAGAAAGCGGGGTGACATCCAGCAACAGGACATCCTTGACATCACCTGCGAGGACACCTCCCTGGATGGATGCACCGATAGCGACGACCTCATCAGGATTAACGCTCCTGTTGGGCTCTTTGCCGAAGAAATTCTTCACGATTTCCTGGATCTTGGGGATCCTGGTGGATCCTCCGACCAGAAGGACCTCATCGATGTCCGACGGGCTGAGATGAGCATCGGCGAGTGCCTGGCGGCAAGGCTCGATAGTCTTCTGGAAGAGAGTATCGCAAAGCTGTTCGAACTTGGCCCTGCTGAGGGTCTTGACAAGGTGCTTCGGAATGCCGTCTACAGGCATGATGTACGGAAGGTTGATCTCTGTCGAGCTCTGGTTGGAGAGTTCGATCTTAGCCTTCTCGGCAGCCTCCTTGAGCCTCTGGAGAGCCATCGGGTCCTTGCGGAGGTCGATGCCGCCGTTCTCGGCGGCGAACTCGCCTGCCAGCCAGTCGATCACGACCTGGTCGAAATCATCTCCGCCCAGATGGGTGTCACCATTGGTAGCCTTCACCTCGAAAACACCGCCTCCGAGTTCCAGGATGGAGATATCGAAAGTACCGCCGCCAAGGTCATAGACAGCCACCTTCATGTCCTTGTTCTTCTTGTCAAGGCCATATGCGAGTGCAGCTGCGGTCGGCTCATTGATGATCCTCTTGACATCCAGTCCGGCGATCTTGCCGGCCTCCTTGGTAGCCTGACGCTGTGAATCGGAGAAATAAGCGGGGACGGTGATGACCGCCTCGGTAACTCCCTGGCGCAGATAATCTTCCGCAGTCTTCTTCATCTTCTGGAGAATCATTGCTGAAATCTCCTGCGGAGAATAGAGCCTGCCGTTGATGTTCACCCTGGGGGTGTTGTTGTCACCTCTTTCAACCTTGTAAGGCACCCTGGATACTTCCTTGTTCACCTGGTCATAGGTCTCACCCATGAACCTCTTGATGGAGAAGACTGTATTGTGAGGGTTGGTAATGGCCTGGCGCTTTGCCGGATTTCCTATCTTCCTCTCTCCACCGTCAGTGAAAGCCACGACGGAAGGAGTAGTACGTTCACCTTCATTGTTGATTATGACGGTCGGCTGGTTGCCTTCCATCACTGCCACACACGAATTGGTGGTACCAAGATCGATTCCTATAATTTTTCCCATATCTGATGTTTTTTATGTTTTCCGGCAACAGGATTATCCAATGCCGTGCCAATGGCTTTTTATGACAATTTGGCAGTGAAGCATATCACCGGAAATGACTACCTTTGCATCATGACTTACCGCAAACTGACAGAAGAGCAGCGCAGGGACCTCGAATCCCGCATCCTCTACGAGGACAACCACCTGCTCATAGTGAACAAGGCTCCCGGGGAGATCGTCCAGGGAGACCGGACCGGTGACGAGACCCTCGGAGAGAAATACCAGGCCTACATAGCTGCAAGGGACGACAAGCCCGGCCAGGTGTTCATGGGTGTCCCCCACAGGCTGGACCGGCCGGTAAGCGGGGCTGTCATGTTCGCGAAGACCTCCAAGGCCCTGGAAAGGCTCACGGCCATGTTCCGCGAAGGAATGGTCCACAAGACCTACTGGGCCCTCTGCGGGGAAATCCCTCCCGCCCCATCCGGGGAACTCCAGAACTGGATGCTGAGGAATGAAAGACTCAATAAGTCCTTCATAGTCAAGGACGGCTCCAACAAGAACGCAAAACTCGCTTCACTGAGATACAGGTACATAGGCGATACAGACCGGTACCATCTCATTGAAGTGGAGCTGCTCACGGGAAGACACCATCAGATACGCTGCCAGCTCGCAGCGATAGGCTGCCACATAAAAGGGGACCTGAAATATGGCGCGCCCCGCTCTAATCCCGACGGAGGCATATGCCTGCATTCCCGGAACATGCGCTTCATCCATCCTGTCAGGAAAACCGGGATAGACATCACGGCACCTGTTCCAGGGTCGTGGAAAGGAATGGAGCCTTTCATCTGATCAGACCTTCCCGCGCCGGCATTTCCTTATCCAGTCATTGGGAGTCATATTCTCGACGAGCTGGAATGCCATGGAGAATGACACCTCGTTGTGGAAACCGCACATCATCGAGACATCCGAGACATTCAGCCTGGGATCCTTACGGACCAACTCCTTGGCGTATTCCACGCGATAGCCGTTGACGAAACGGCAGAAATTCATATGAGCTTTCTTGTTAACTGCATTTGAAACCGCCTGCCTGTTGGAATAGACCATGCTCACAAGGTCGCCGAGACGGAACTGTTCGTTGACCCACGGCCTCTCCTTCTCCATCACCTCCAGTATCCGGCTGTAAAGCTCCTGTTCCCTCTCTTCTTTGGATGAAGAAGGCAGCCTCACCACGATTTTCTCTACCGCAGGGGGCTCCGGAGCCCTTTTCTTTTTAAGGATGCAGGCCGCGCCCAAACCGAGGAAGCACAGCAATACAGCAACACCCACTATCATGTGAACCGATCCCCTGATGCACACCCCGGCAATCCAGGACGCCGCCAGGCCCGCCCATGCCAGGATCTCCCCTCCCGGCAGTGCGGCTCCGCCCCGCCTGCCATATGGGACTGCCTCCTCAGACAAGACCTTACCGGTTGAGAGCCGGGACACGCCCCCCGCAGCATACAATCCTGGATCCATCATCAAGAAAAGGTCAGAAACCGCAACATATTTTACAAGGTCATACAAAGAAACGCCGCCATTTGAAAGAACATCTGCTGCCAGCAGTACGATTACAGACAAAACTGGATAAAACTTACGAGCCATGCTTCACAAATCTCAACAATTCGTATTTTTTATAACGTTTTTACTGCGACAAAAATAAATAAAAAATGCCTACAGGAAACACCCTGCAGGCATTCGTAAGCCATATATTTACCTTTCTTAGTACAATCTTCTCTTTCTTTATCCTTTGATTTTGTCAAAGCCTTTCCCGTACACACCGGTCACGGATGAAACAGAGAGGAATGCGTTCGGATCTATCGCCTTGATGTACTTGAGCATCACGTTGAGGTCGGTCTTGCGGGTAATCACCATGAGCACTTCGGTATTCTCCTTGGTAAACCATCCCCGGCCCTCCAGGACAGTAACTCCCCTGTGAAGCTCTCCCGTTATCGCATCCGCTATCTGCTCATGCTTCTTGGACAGTACGAACAGAAGGACAGACTGCTTGGAACCAGCAAGATATATGTCCAGCACATAGCTGTTGATCGTGACGAGGATAAGACCGTAAACTATGGTGGTGACCTTGTCGGCCCACCCGATGGTTTCACCGTCGGACGTGTAAGAGGGCACTGCCAGCGAAGACAGGATGATGACCACGTCCATCGCAAGGATCATCCTTCCGGGAGAGACATTACGGTACTTGTTCACTATCAGGGCTATGATGTCCGTTCCGCCGGTACTGCCTCCCTCGGATATCGCCATGCCGATTCCGGTACCGGCCATGATCCCGCCCATGATGGTGGACATCAGTTTACCGTTGTTCAAGGCAAGGGCCACTATGATGGTCGGGGGGATCGCTGTCTGGAAGAAGTTGAGCAGGAAGGAGGCCAGCACTATCGCATAGACCGTCTTCCCTCCGAATCCGAAACCAATGAAGAACATGGCCATGGCAAGCAGGATGGCATTCAGGACAAGGTAGGTGAAACCCATCTTGATCCCCGTCGCATACTGGATGATCGAACTGATACCGGTCACACCGCCGCCGACGAGATTGTTGGGTATAAGGAAAATCACCCAGCCGGCAGTGTAGAGCACGATACCCAGGGTTATCAGGGCGTACTCCTTGAAATAAGTCCAGAAATTAGTCTTCAGTGTTGCCATTTTTCTTGGATATGAGATTCAGGTTCATTCCCGTCTTGATCTGGTCGAAGCCCTCGCCGAAGACACTGCTCGCAGGCGAGACCGCGACGAATGCCTTGGGATCTATGGCCTTGACAGCCTTCGTTATGGTACGGACCTCGCGTTTGCGGACATATATCATGAGGACATCCCTGTCTTCCTTGGTGTACCAGCCGACGGACTTCACTACAGTCACTCCCCTCTCGAGGTCATTGATGATGAAATCAGCGATCTGTTCGAACTTGGATGAGAAAATCATGACCTGGGCCGTCGATTTCTTTCCGAGGGTCATGAAATCCACCGTGAAGGAGAACGTAATCATCGCAAGGTAACCGTACATCATCTGGCTGAACGTGTGTCCAGGGACCAGGATGATGGATGCGATGATTACAAGATCGGTATAAAGATAGACCTGACCGAGGGAAACCGGCCAGAACTTATTGAAGATCAGGGCAAAAATATCTGTTCCACCGGTACTTCCGCCACGTTCCAGGATCATGGTGATGCCAACTGCCTCCAGGAAGGCCCCGATAACGGGGACCAGGATCATGTTGTCCACATAGAGGAAATTGCCGGGGAGCGAACGCATATGCGCGAACTCCGGACGGGCAAAGAAATCCAGCATGAACGTGGAAAGGGCAATGCAGAAAATGGTACGGATACCCACGCCCCTTCCCAGGAGCGCGAATGCCAGGATGAGAAGGATGCCGTTCACTACAGCGAAAGAGTGAGACACCGGGATCCCGGTCGCGAACTGGAGGATAGTACATGCACCGGTAATTCCTCCGTCCGCCATGTTATTCGGGATCATGAACCAGTCCCACGCCACGGAATAGAGGAAAGTTCCGAGCGTCATCACGCAGTAGTCCCAGACTGCCCCGAAGATCTTCCTTGAACTCATTTCAGCACTATGTTCACAATCTTCCCTGGAACTACTATGACCTTCACTACTGTCTTGCCCTCGGTCCAGCGCCTGGCCTGTTCCATCGCCAGCACTGAATCCTGGACTGCGGCCCGGTCCATGGAAACCGGAAGCTCGGCCGTGAAACGGGTCTTACCGTTGAAAGACACTGCATATGTGCAGTTGTCCTCGGCAGTCAAGGCCGGATCGTACTTGGGGAATTGCGCATATGCCACGCTGTCCTCATGGCCGAGATCATGCCATAGTTCTTCGGCCATATGCGGAGCGAATGGCGAGAGGAGGATCACAAGGGGCTCAAGGATGGCGCGCTTGTGGCACTCTCCGAGTTCGCCGAGCGCAATCATGAAAGCACTTACGGTAGTATTGTAGGAGAAAGTCTCAATGTCAGTTTCTTCCTTGGCAATCAGCTTGTGGAGGGCCTTGAGTTCAGATGCGCTTGGGGCGGTGTCCTCGACCAGGAAACGGTCGGCATCGTAGAACAGCCTCCAGAACTTGCGGAGGAACCTGTGCACTCCGTCAATACCCTTCGTATCCCAGGGCTTCGACTGCTCTACCGGACCGAGGAACATCTCGTAAAGCCTCAGGGTGTCCGCTCCGTAACGGTCGCAGATGTCATCCGGGTTCACCACGTTGAACATGGACTTGGACATCTTCTCCACGGCCCAGCCGCATATGTATTCTCCGTCCTCGAGTATGAACTGTGCATCGGCATAGTCAGGCCTCCAGGCCTTGAAAGCCTCCACATCCAGTTTGTCGGCATGGACGAGGTTTACATCGACGTGGATGGGAGTCACCTCGTAGCCGTCCTTCAGGCCGCAGGACACGAAAGTGTTCGTTCCCACAATCCTGTACACGAATGAAGAACGTCCCTGTATCATCCCCTGGTTCACGAGCTTGCGGAAGGGTTCATCCTCACATACGTAACCCAGGTCATAGAGGAACTTGTTCCAGAAACGGGAATAGATCAGATGCCCGGTAGCATGCTCCGTACCGCCGACATAGAGGTCAACCTGGCGCCAGTAATTGTTGGCGTTCTTCTCGACGAGGGCCTCATCGTCATGGGGATCCATGTACCTGAGGTAGTAGGCGCTGGAACCCGCGAAGCCTGGCATGGTGCTCGTCTCCAGCGGATAGCCGTCATATGTCCAGTCCGTGGCACGGGCCAGAGGCGGTTCTCCCGTCTCGGTAGGCTTGAATTCAGTTATTTCCGGGAGGGTCAGGGGAAGCGCCTCAGCAGGGAGGGGTGTCGGGATACCGTCCTTGTAGTAGATCGGGAACGGCTCTCCCCAGTACCTCTGGCGGGAGAATATGGCGTCACGCAGGCGGTAATTGACCTTCCTGCGGCCGATTCCATGTTCCTCGACATATCTGATCGCAGCCGGAATCGCCTCCTTGACATCAAGCCCGTTCAGGAAACCGGAATTGGCCATCTTGCCGGACTTGGCGTCGAAACTCTCCTCTGAGACGTCTGCGCCCTCGATTACGGGGACTATCGGGAGGTTGAATGACTTGGCAAAGACATAGTCGCGGCTGTCATGGGCGGGGACGGCCATTATGGCACCGGTCCCGTATCCTGCGAGGACATAATCGGAAATCCACACCGGGATGCGCTCGCGTGTCACGGGATTCTCCGCATATGACCCGGTAAAGACGCCGGTCGCGGTCTTGGTCTGGGCGATGCGCTCGCGCTCGGTCTTCTTCCTGGCTGCGGCAAGATACTCCTCGACAGCCTCTTTCTGCGAAGGTGCGGTGAGCTTGGAGACCCACTCGCTCTCCGGGGAAAGCACCATGAACGTAACTCCGAAAATGGTGTCGGCGCGGGTGGTGAATATCTCCAGGTCGTACTGGCTGTCGCCGTTGAAGACCTTGAAATGCATCTCGGCTCCTTCCGAGCGGCCGATCCAGTTGCGCTGCATCTCTTTCAGCGAGTCGCTCCAGTCCAGGGAATCGAGGGAATCCAGGAGCCTCTGGGCATATGCAGAGATACGCAGCTGCCACTGTTTCATTTTCTTCTGCTCAACGGGGAAACCGCCGCGGACCGACAGTCCGTCCTTTACCTCGTCATTTGCGAGGACGGTCCCCAGTTCAGGGCACCAGTTCACGAAGGAGTCACCCTGGTAGGCGATGCGATAGTTCATCAGGACATCCGACTTGCGTTTCGGGGAGAATCCCTTCCACTGCTCAGCGGTAAAATGCATCTCCTCCCCGCATGCGGCCTTCACCCCCGCGGTACCGTTCTGCTCGAAAGCGGCCACCAGCTCGGAAATCGGACGGGCCTTGCCCAGTTCAAGGGAATACCAGCTCTTGAACATCTTGATGAAGGTCCACTGAGTCCATTTGTAATATGCCGGATCACATGTCCTTACCTCCCTGTCCCAGTCAAACGAGAAACCGATCCTGTCCATCTGGGAACGGTAACGGTCAATGTTGGTGGAGGTAGTCTTCTCCGGGTGCTGGCCGGTCTGTATGGCATACTGCTCCGCAGGAAGGCCGAAGGCGTCATACCCCATGGGATGGAGGACATTGAAGCCCTTGAGCCTCTTGTAGCGCGCGAAGATGTCGCTCGCAATGTATCCGAGGGGATGGCCCACATGAAGGCCCGCTCCCGAAGGATAAGGGAACATGTCCAGTACATAGTACTTAGGCCGGGACGAATCGTTCTCAGCCTTGAATGTCTTGTTTTCCGCCCAGTATTTCTGCCACCTGGCCTCAATACTCCTGAAATCGTAATCCATATGCTATCGTTGATGTTTTTTTCACTTCTTGATCCCGAAAGTCGCTTTCTTCTGAAGTCGGAACTCGACGTAGAGGGACATTTCCGTCTTGACTTTCTTGCCACGGTACCGTCCGGGCTTCCAGTCAGGCGAGGCCGCAACCACGCGGACCGCTTCAGCGTCAAGCAGGTCGTCCACACCCCTGAGGACCTTCACATCGGTCACCTTCCCCCTTTCGTCGATTATGAAATCTACCAGGACACGTCCCTGGCGGCCGTTCTCGACCGCTTCCTTCGGGTACTTCATGTACTGGTAGACCCAGCGTTTGAGGAAGACGGACGGATCCGCGCTTCCCATGAACGTTGGCCTGACGTCACAATCAAAATAAGCTATCACATCGGAGCCGCTGCGGGAACGCTTGCGGATCAGGTCGGAAGGATTGAAGACCGGCGCCGCCCCGTTGGCCAGGGACAGGGTGTAGCTGTAGATGTACTCCAGTTCCCTTTCCATATAGCCGTAATCGATTACCGACTCAGTATCCTTCTCCGTGCCTTTCTCCGGGAAAGCGCCGGTCGTGAACATGATGGAAGGGATCTCCTTGTCGTAGAAGCTCCTTTGATCCGAAGGGAAGGGCTCGGCCGCGGTCAGTGTCGGGAAGACGGGCTGGAGGGTATTCTTCTGCCTGTCCAGGATGTTGTTCATGTCGGCGTTCGAGCATGTATATGCGTAGAACCCCTTGTTCCCGGTTCCCAGTACGTCCAGGTTAACCATGGCCTCGATATTCCCGGCGTCCTTGAAAGAGCGGTTCAGGAAATACCATGATCCGGCATTCCCCTGCATGGAAGCCCCGAAGCCTATCAGGATGACCGAGCGTTTCAGCAACGCTTCATTCGTCTTGAGCATCCGCCCGACCTCAAGCAGCATCGCCATCCCCGAAGCATTGGAATTCGCTCCCGGGAAAATCCGGGTGACATCCTGTCCGTCAACCTTGATCACCTGCGGGGGAAAGTTGTCCATCCTGGCTGCGATGACCACATATTTTTCCTTCAGGGTCTTGTCATGTCCTGGTATGAATGCAGCGACATTCCTTGAAGTCAGGGTGTCTCCATTCTCCTGACGGATGCCGAAGACGTCCCCCTCCGGTGATGAAAGGAGGTCAAGTCCATAGTCGCTGAAGACTTTACCGAGATACGCCGCGGCTTCCTTCTCTCCTTCGGTGCCGGCACCGCGGCCTTCCAGGGCCATCGAGGAGAGGAAGCGGACGTGTTCCTTGAAGGAAGAGACCGTCTCGCTGTCGTACAGCGATTCATATGAAGAGCCGCCCCTGTACTGCGCATATGCAGGCACAAGGGCCATTACTGTGAAAAGTACAGCCGTTAAGATGTTTCTGCCCATTTTATTCATTTACCAAAATCCAGGCATCTTTCGGGCAAAAATCCTGCCCCTGTATTTTCCGCAGGGATTCGTACACCTGGGCAAGGGTGGCACTGGGACATATGCCGACCGCATTATAGCCGTTCCTGAAACTGATCAGGGTCGCCTCGTAGCCGGATTCCTTCAGCTTAGCAGCCTTTTTCTCGGCATTGGCCTTCTCCATGAAAGCCCCGACTATGATATAGTATTTGCCGGAGAGTTCTGAAGCTTTCAGTCCCCCGAGCTTGGAAGGATTGAGCATGGTCTCATTCCTGGACTTCAGGGAATCTATCACAGCGAGGGAGTCTGCGATCTGCTTCTCGGCCTTCTTGAGGGAATCAAGCCGGGCCTGGTGCGCAGCCTCTTCGGCGGCTATCTCCCTGCGCTTGATCTCGATCTCGGCGGAGGTCGGACGCCCTGCAAGAGCCCGCAGGAAATCGCACCCGCCGGCCAGGCAGAGTACAAGGGCAAGAGAGCTTATGCAGAGTAATATCCTTTTCATGTGTCTTTTTGGCATTTATGTGCAAATTTACTCATTTTTGCGGTATATTTGCGAATAGATGAGACTGAAGTTCTACATATTGTTCCTGCTCGC
>CADCQP010000201.1 GCA_902803535.1 uncultured Bacteroidia bacterium
AGGCGGAGGTCCTCCCAGCGGAGGGTCGTAGCCATCATAAGGAGCTCGTCCGTAGTGATGCGGCCGCTGTGCATTTCCGAAGGAGCGGAAGAAGACGGCATCTGCGCCACTGCGCGGGCGATGTCGGCAAACGCCTTGAAATCACGGGTAACCGAGGCGATCTTGCCATCTACATATGTTACTATCCAATCTTTCATGGGACCGTGGAATTAACTGTCAGTCATTGTTCATCTCCGCTATGTCCACAGGCCGCGGGGTCCTGTCCCCCATCAGCCACTGGGTGTAGAAGTCTGCCATCTCCCAGAAGAAATACTCGTTAAGGTCGGCATAGCCGTGCCTCTGTCCCGGGATCAGCGAGAAGGAGAAACGCTTGTTGGCCCTCATCAGGGCATTGACCACGCGGATCGTATTGGAGGGGTGTACATTGTTGTCGATGTCACCTGTGACCAGCAGAAGATGCCCCTTCAGGTTAGCGGCAAGGTCCTGGTTCTTCTCGATATGATAGACGAAGGTGGTGTCTCCCTCCACTATCTTTTCCTGGATGCCATGGTGCTGCTCGCTCCACCAGCGGTTGTAGATGGAGTTGTCATGGTTGCCCGAGCACGAAACCGCCACCTTGAAGAAATCAGGATAGGTAAGGATGGCCGCGGTGGACATGAAGCCTCCGCCGGAATGGCCGTGTATGCCGACACGGCTCTCATCCATCCAGGGATACCTGGCGCAAAGCTGCTGGAGGGCATACTTCTGGTCCTCGAGACCATAGTCACGCAGGTTTCCGTAGCCGAAATTGTGATACCACTTGGAACGGTTCGGATGTCCGCCCCTGTTGCCCACAGTGATAACTATGAAACCGAGCTGGGCAAGCCTGTCCACGCGGGTGAAATTCCTGCTCCACGAAATGTTGTTCGCCTCGACCTGCGGTCCGGGATAGACATAGTCGCAGACAGGATAGACTTTGGTGGAATCAAAATCAAACGGCTTGTAGATAGCCCCGTACAGGTCCGTGATCCCGTCGGCAGCCTTCACGCTGAACCTCTCGGGGAACTTGTATCCGGCGGCCAGAAGCTGAGAGAAATCCGACTCCTCAAGGTCCATCACCTTGCGTCCGGCCCCTGAATACAGGGCGACTGCAGGCTTGCAGTCCACACGGGAATAATTGGCTACGAACCACTTGCCGCTGTAGCTGCTCCTGGCATCCACGTCCATGTCAGGCATGTCGAGCTGCTTTGGAGCCCCGCCTGAGAGTCCAACGCGGAAGGTGTGCGCCTGATAGGGATTCTCTCCCTTGTTGAAACCGCATATGCTTGCGATGAGACCTCCGCCGGCCTCGTCCACTCCTATCACGTCCTCCACGTGCCACGCACCTTCGGTGAGGTTGCGGACCAGTTTGCCTTCGGAATCATAGAGGTAGAGGTTGGCCCATCCGTTACGCTCCGACCAGTGCACTATCTGGCTCCCGCCCTTCAGCAGGACGGGATTGCGGTACTCGACATATGTGTTCGAACGCTCGGAAACAATTGTCTTCGTGGAGTCCGCGGATATGTCCACCCGGCACAGGTCGTAGCGCTTGAGGTCGCGGCTGATACGGCCCAGGTAGAAACTTTCCACGTCCCCGAGCCACTTCCCGTTGCGGAAATCCTTGTAGGCATCCTCCGCAGTGGGCCTTGCGGGGAAGATATCCATCTCCTGCTCCTTGAAAGCTGCGGTCTTTATGTGCCTGTACTGCCCTGAAGGCATCTCGAAGACATACAGGTAACCCTTCGCGCCTTTCTCCCCGGGCATCTGGTACTTGTAGGTCTCAAGGGTGGGGCGGGGATTGCTAAGGGAGTTTATCACCCAGAAGTCCTTGATGGCAGACATGTCCCATCTGATAGTGGCGAAATGCCTGGAATCCGGAGCCCAGCGCAGGCTGGAAGGACGGACTCTCTTGGTGGAATCAACAGTGGTGTTGCCATGGTAGTTCTCAACCCCCCAGCTGAAATCATGGGTACCGTCCCTTGTCAGACGGTGCTCGACCAGGGTGGAATCCTTGGGATCCTTCGCCGCCTTGCGCAGGGAGGTTGAGTCCATGTACCACAGGTCATTGTTCTTCATGTAGACCCCCACTTTCCCGTCAGGTGAGACGACGGCCCATTCCGGATACCTCCTGGGCTGCTCTGGGATCTGGGTAAGTTCCTTGCTCCCGATGTCATAGCGGAAATGGAAGACCTTCTTGCGCATCTTGGGCTCCTTTCCCTTCTTTGATGCATCCGCATCAGGGTCTGGCTCTTCGGCTGTGCTCCTGATGTCGAACGTGAAGTATTTGTCTTCCTTCAGTTTAAGGTTGGAGAAAGGTATGTGCTGTGCATCGAAGGGATCGCGGACGATTTCCGTAAGCTGCATTGCCAGCGTCTCCAGGTCGAACACTTCTTCCTTCTTCCCGGTAGCTGGATCCACCATGTAATAGACCGTCCCGGCCGAGGTTTTCCACTCGTACCAGAACTTGTCCGAATCCTTGAACCACCTGGGGGTCACTGCCGTAGAATAGACCATCTGGCCTACCTTCTTGGCGGAGAACCTGGCCGCCTGGGCATAGTCTGCCTTTGTGACCTTCTCTGGACGGGTCCGGAAACCAGCGGGCGGCTGAGCGGCAGCTGACACGAAGACGAGCGACAGCGCCGCCGATATGATCAAGTTTTTATTCAGCATATAGCGAAACGATTGTTTCATAGAGTTCTTGTTTCCCGGAAATCTGCCTGGGTTCTCCGTTCTTCTTCGCATATGCCACTACATCCTCGAGGCTCATCCTGCCTTCTTCGAATGCCTTGCCGTCTCCGGCGTCGAAACTGGAGTAGCGCTCCTTGAGCATTCCTGGCAGGGGGGATTCGCTGACTATCCTTGCAGCATTGAGGAGGGCGCGGGCCAGGGCATCCATCCCGCTGATGTGGGCGATGAATATGTCTTCCGGGTCGGTTGAATTGCGTCTGAGTTTTGCATCGAAGTTGCAGCCGCCGTTCCCGAGACCGCCGTTACGTATGATCTGAAGGAAAGCCTGGGTCAGCTCGAAGTTATCCAGGGGGAACTGGTCGGTGTCCCAGCCGTTCTGGGCGTCTCCGCGGTTCGCGTCGATGCTTCCAAGCATATGATTGTCAACAGCTACCGCGAGCTCCTCTTCGAAGGTGTGGCCAGCGAGGGTGGCATGGTTGACCTCGATGTTGACCTTGAAATCCTTGTCCAGGCCATGGGCACGGAGGAAGCCTATGACCGTCTCAGTGTCGAAATCATATTGATGCTTGGTTGGTTCCATCGGCTTGGGCTCAATCAGGAAGGTACCCTTGAAGCCCTTGGCGCGGGCATAGTCGCGAGCCATGCCGAGCATTGTGGCCAGATGCTCTTTCTCCCTTTTCATATCGGTGTTGAGGACGCTCATGTAACCTTCGCGGCCACCCCAGAACACGTAGTTGGTGCCGCCAAGCTTTATAGTAGCGTCAATGGCATTCTTTATCTGGACACAGGCCCTGGCGACTACGTCGAAATCGGGATTCGTAGCGGCCCCGTTCATGTAGCGCTTGTGACCGAACACATTCGCCGTCCCCCAGAGATTCTTTATGGGGGTCCCCTCCATCTTCGCCTTTATGTAGTCGGTGATGTCAGAGAGATTCTTCTCATATGCCTGGATGTCGTCCGTGTCCTCGATCAGGTCCACGTCGTGGAAGCAGAAATACTCTATCCCGAGCTTTTCCATGATCTCAAATCCGGCGTCCACCTTGTCCTTTGCCCTCTGGAGCGGATCCGAGGCCTTGTCCCATCCATATGAACGGGTCTGGCCGCCGAACTGGTCGCCGCTCGCCTGCCCCAGGGTGTGCCACCAGGCCATGGCGAATTTGAGCCAGTCCTTCATGGGCTTGCCAAGGACGATGCGCTCCGGTTCATAATAGTGGAATGCAAGGGGATTGTGACTACCCTTTCCCTCAAACGGGATCTTCCCTATGGAAGGGAAATATTCTTTAGATGCCATGATTTATGCTGATGTTTTATTAAGTTCTTCTTTCCATCGTTGATATGCCTCGGTGTAACCGCGGTCCTCTCCCGGTTCCGTGGTGGAAATCCTCTCCAGGGATGAGAAGGCTTCGGCTGCATCTGCGTATATCCCGGCTCCGATGCCGGCCCCGCGGGCGGCCCCGAGACTCCCGTCGGTGTCATACAGGTCTATCACCGCACCTGTGACCCCGGCGAAGGTCTCCCTGAAGACCGGGCTGAGGAACATGTTGGCGAATCCGGCGTGTATATGGCCCACGTCGATCCCCATCCCTCCCATTATATCCATGCCGTACTTGAACGCAAATACCACTCCCTCCTGCGCGGCACGAACCAGGTGCTTCCAGCTGTGGCGGTTGAAATCCACCCCGCTCACCCGCATCGAAGACATCCGGTTGCCCAGCATCCTCTCCGCCCCGTTGCCGAACGGGAGGATATGGACTCCGTCGCATCCGACGGGGATTTCTTCGGCGACGGCGTTCATCTGGTCATATGTCATGCCCTCAGGGGCCACGTTGCGCCGGATCCATGAATTGAGTATCCCGCAGCTGCTGATGCACAGGAGGACCCCCAGCCGCGGATCCTTCCCGCTGTGGTTAACATGGGCGAACGTGTTGACCCTGGAGGCCGGATCCGAGACCACATTGGAATTAACTCCATAGATAATCCCGGAAGTGCCTGCGGTAGCGGCGATCTCCCCTGGCTCGAGGACAGAAAGGCTGAGAGCATTGTTAGGCTGGTCCCCGGCACGGTAGCATATGGGCGTTCCCTCCTTCAGTCCGAGCTGCGAAGCGGCTTCGGCGCTTATGCGGCCCTGGTCCCCGAAGGTGGGAACGATCCGCGGAATGAAGCTGCCGTCGAATCCGAAATAATCCAGCAGGAAATCCGCGACGCGGTTCTCCTTGAAATCCCAGAACATCCCTTCTGACAGACCGCTGACCGTCGTGACGGCCTCACCGCACATGCGCGCGGCGATGTAATCCCCCGGAAGCATTATCTTCCAGATCTTTCCATATGTTTCAGGCTCGTTCTCCTTCACCCATGCGAGCTTGGAGGCGGTGAAATTCCCCGGAGAATTCAGAAGATGCTCCAGGCAGAGCCCTTCTCCGAGTTCCCGGAATGCCCTGTCGCCGTAGGGGACGGCGCGGCTGTCACACCATATGATCGCAGGCCTCAGGGGCCGAAGGTCCTTGTCAACGCACACCAGCCCGTGCATCTGGTAGCTCAGGCCTATGGCTGACACGCACCCCGGGTCGCGTCCCTCCATAACGTCCCTCGTGGCGAGGACCATGTTGTCCCACCACATATCCGGGTCCTGCTCGGCCCATCCCGGCCTGGGCGAAGAAATAACGGCCTCGCTCCTGGGCCTGGTGGAGGTTGCCGCACACTTCCCGCTTTCGGTGTCCAGGAGGGACACCTTGACGGATGAAGTGCCTATGTCGTATCCAAGAAGCATATAAACCTTACTTTACCTCAACGTTTTCCAGCTTGATAACCACCGGATTCGGCCATTTGTTGTTGGTATACATCCTCTGCCCGTTGACGGCGCTGACCTCAAGCCCGCCCTTACCCTGGCGGAAGGTGTGGGAAGCATCGAAACCGAGCTTGTACTCAACCAATTCCCCTCCGTGCCCCAGGACACTGACCTTGGTCTTGTCAGTTGCCTTCAATGACTTGAAAACGAAGTCCCGGCGCATTCCATACGGCCAGTTCTCCCCTCCCTGGACGAAGGCGTAAACAGTCTTCCCGTCCTTGGACGCCGTGAACCAGATGTCGTCTTCCTTGCACCGCTTCAGGGGCCTTATCCCGTGGATTGATTCGGTGTTGGCGAGGTTCCACAGGGCGACCTCCCTCAGAAGGGCCTCCTGCTCTATCTGGAGCTCCCCGTTGGGTTTCGGGCCGACATTGAGAAGGAGGTTCCCTCCCTTGGCCCTGGTCTCGATAAGCATGTTGATTATCTGGGTGCCGCTCTTGTGCGGGTCGTTGGTGGGCTTGTACTGCCAGTCCGTACCCATTGTGAAGCAGGACTCCCACGGTCCTTTGACGGACTCCTCGGGAATCTTCTGTTCAGGGGTTTCCATCTGTCCGCGGGTCACCACCACGTCGCTCTGGAGTTCCCATGCATATTCCTTGAGACCTTCGGCAGGACCGTCGAAAAACAGGATATCGATCTTGCCGTAATTGGTAAGTATCTCTTTCAGCTGCGCCTTGTCGTACTCCATAAGGCCGAGATTCTCTTTCGGGAAACACGTGGGATGGAGACGGCGGGCGACAGGCTGTCCGTGCTTGTGGAAATAATAGAAGTCCTCGGGAGAGAAATAGATTCCGATAGCGATCCCCTGCCTGCGGAAGGCATCGATGATCTCTCGCATGAGGTCTTTCCCGCATGGGGTGTTCATGACGTTGAACGGAGTGGTCTTGGTGTCCCACATGCAGAATCCTGAGTGGTGCTTGGATGTGAAAACCACGTACTCCATCCCCGCCAGCTTGGCCAGGACGGCCCAGTCATCCGGGCAGAAATTCTTGGGATTGAATGTCTTGGGCAGTTCATTGATGAACCTGTCCAGATAGTCTTCGGATGCTCCTGCCATGGAGTGGCTGATCACTGCCCCGACCTGGGAGTCCATGCTCCAGTGAATGAACATCCCGAAACCCATATCCATGAACCACTGTTCCCTGGAGGGCTTGTTGCCGGCGGAAAGCGTACCGGCGGCAACTGCCAGGCACAGCAAAAGCGAAAGGATCCTTTTCATCATTTCATCGATTCGAACTCCGAGTTGAAATACTCGATGCACTTCTTTATGTCGGGAACTGAATTGTCCCAGTTGTACTCATATTCGATCGCGAAATAACCCTTGAATCCCTGGTCTTTCAGAATCCGGAGCATAGAGGGAACGTCAAGCACCCCTGTTCCCCATATGACATCGTGCGGACCACCCTCTGCATCCTCGGGAGCTATGTCCTTGAAATGGAGGGATATGATCCTGCCGTCAAGCTTGCGCAGGCAGTCCAGGTGGTCCAGTCCGCATCTTTTCCAATGCCCGACATCGGCACAGGAGCCGAGCCTGGAGGAGCGCGATGAAACGGCTGACAGAAGGCTGTCAGGGGTCCAGTAGGTAGATGGTTTCGGGTGATTGTGGACGGAAACCGCAATACCATATTTATCGGAGAGTTTTTCCACGAGGTCCCAATCCGCCATCGGCGGCTCAGCGGAAATGTATTCGAGCCCCATGGCCTTGGCGAACTCGAACTCCTTCTCCCATTCGCTGGAATCAGAGGGGACGAAAACTCCGGAACCAACGATCTTGACCCCTTTCGAAGAGGCCAGGTCGAGGATTTCCTTGCGGGTCTGTTCGTCCATCCCGTATCCGAATACCTGGTCCCCCCATTTGCCTCCGAGACGGTGTCCGGGGAAAGCTTCGATGTACTTTATTCCAAGTCCGGCCGTCTTGTCCAACGCCTCCTCAAAGGAGACTTTATGGAAGGTGTATGACTGCATCGCCAGCTTCCAGCCGTACTTTTCAGCCTTGGTCTGTTTCGGCGAACAACTGACGGCGGCCACTGCAAGGACAGCGGCCATGAATAGGATTTTCTTAATCATTTGGCATGTCGGGTAATGAATATCCATTGTGATAGGTGTGGCGGACCCATTCTTCAGCCATTTCCAAGGCGTTGAATTCGGCATAGCGGCGGTCGAAACGCGGGTCGCCGTCGATGACCTTGAAGTCATCGTAGTTGACTATCCGGATCTTGTCGGTTGCGGAGATATTGGTAAAGCGCATGGCTTCACCGTCCCACTTCAGTTC
>CADCQP010000202.1 GCA_902803535.1 uncultured Bacteroidia bacterium
ACCCTGGAAGAATGCATAAAGATCCTCAGGGAGGCTCCGAAGAAAAAAGCCGCCTCGGAGGCGATTGCGACTTTCGGGGACATCCAGGTCCTGGACGGACGCTACGGGCCATACATCAAATCCGACGGCTCCAACTACAGGATCCCGAAGGGAACCGATGCCGCTTCCCTGACAGAAGAAGACTGCCGGAAGATAATTGCCGAAAGCGCTCCTACTGGTCATTCTGCGAAAAAATTCACGAAAAAGACCAAGAAATAGAAAAATTTTTAATAATTTTGTACCATATTAGTAATATTTCGAAAGTATGGCGCAAAGTTATCACATCGACCAGATAGACCAGAAAATCCTCTCATTCCTCGTGAAGGATGCCAGGATGCCCTTCCTTGAAATCGCAAGGCAGTGCGGGGTCTCAGGAGCAGCGATACACCAGAGGGTGAAAAGGCTTGAATCCAACGGAGTCATTACCGGCTCCAGGCTTTTGGTCAAGCCGCAGTCCCTCGGCCTGAACGTCTGCGCATTCATCAGCGTCTCCCTCTCCGAAGCGAACAAATACCCCGAGGTCGTCGAGGCCCTCAAGCATATCCCTGAAATCGTGGAGTGCCACTTCATCACAGGACATGCCAACCTCCTGCTGAAGACCTACTGCCTGGACAATGACCACCTGATGGAGATCCTCCTGAATACGATCCAGAAGATTCCTTACATCCAGTCGACCGACACCATGATTTCCCTCGACCAGGCAATCGAACGCCAGGTGTGGGTGAAAAACTTCAAGAGCACCAGTTTCGCCGATTCGACGGCTAACGCGAAAGGGATGAAATAACGAGGCGCGCCAGGGCGAAATCCTCAGGCGCAGTGATCCTAAGGTTGTACCTCTCGCCCCTGATCCAGGTGAGAGGTATTCCTTTTCTTGCAGCCACCGAAGCATCGTCCGTGAATGCGGTGTCATATGCCTGGGCATATGCATCCCTGATGTCCCCGGCGATGAACAGCTGCGGCGTCTGCGCAGTCCATATGAGTGAGCTGTCGGGACGGATGGAGGGTTCTTCATCGAACCTTTCGCTCCCGTCCTCGAATCTGGTTACGCGTAGTGACTTGAGACTGTCCTCGCTCCCGACTACCGGGACCAGGGCGCGGCGACCGTCCTGCATGAGGGAGAACATCTTGGAAACCAGCTCCTTGCTTACAAGCGGACGCAGACCGTCATGGATGGCGACAATGGCCTCGCCCGGCACCTTGGCCAGAGCAGCACGGAGGGAATGGAAACGGGTGATCCCCCGCTCGGAGATTTCCTGGGGCACGTCGAAGCCGGAGGAGAGGCAATAGTCTTTCCAAGGACGGATGTATTCTTTGGGGAGCACGGTAACGACCCGGATCCCCGGAACGGCATCGATGAAAATCTCGATGGTCCTGCGCAGAAGGGGCTTGCCGCCCAGGTCGGTGAAAGACTTCTGCCCGGAGGCAGTGATTATGACATATGTTTTTCTCTCCATATCGCCAAAACTTGTACAAATCTAAGAGAAAATTAGTAATTTTACACACTTATACGTTTAATCGGATTACAACATGGCATTCAACTTCCTGACACAAGAGCTTGCGATGGATCTCGGGACGGCCAACACCGTCATCTTCCAGGATGACAAGATTGTCCTTGATGAACCGAGCATCGTTGCAATCGACAATAACACAAAGAAATGCATCGCCATCGGCCAGAAAGCCAAGCTGATGCAGGAGAAGACCAACCCGGGCATGAGGACCGTCCGCCCGCTGCGCGACGGCGTCATCGCCGACTTCAATGCCGCGGAGATGATGATCCGTGGATTCATACGCCAGGTCAACAACAAGAGGCATCCCCTCTTCACCCCGAACATCAAGATCGTGGTGGGTATCCCTTCCGGTTCGACAGAAGTCGAGATCAGGGCCGTGCGCGACTCTTCCGAGCATGCCGGCGGCAGGGACGTTTACCTGATCTATGAGCCCATGGCGGCCGCACTTGGTATCGGCCTCGACGTGGAGGCTCCGAAAGGCAACATGGTGGTCGACATAGGCGGCGGTACCGCCGAGATCGCCGTGATCTCCCTCGGAGGCATCGTGGTCCAGGAGAGCATCCGTACGGCAGGCGACGTCTTCACCAGCGACATCCAGTATTACCTGAGGCAGCAGCACAACATCAAGGTCGGTGAAATCACCGCCGAGAAGATCAAGATCGCCGTCGGATCCGTCATTACCGAGCTTGAAGAAGAGCCCGAGCCCTTCATCGTAAGGGGCCCGAACGTGATGACCGCCCATCCGGTCGAGGCTGCCATCACCTATCAGGAGATCGCGCACTGCCTGGACAAGTCGGTGGCCAAGATCGAGAGTTCGATCCAGCACGTCCTGGAACAGACTCCTCCCGAGCTTTATTCCGACATTGTGGACAACGGCATATTCCTCTCCGGAGGCGGAGCCCTCCTCAGGGGCCTTGCAACCAGGTTCTCCGAGAAGATGAACATCCCGTTCCACGTGGCCGAAGATCCCCTGCGCGCTGTCGCACGAGGCACCTGCATCGCCCTCAAGAACACTGAGAACTACTCCTTCCTGATGCGCTAGAACATATGCCCCGCGACAGGAAAGTCATCCCGGTACTGCTGAGCATAGCCATATTCATCCTCCTGGAAATCGTGTGCCTCCACATGATGTCCAACCGGAAGGATATGCAGCGCCTGTGGATAACGAAGGTCAGCCATGGTTTCATGGCCGTCACATGGGGCACGTCACAAAGCATAGCACATTATTTCCAGCTAGGCAAGGAAAACCGGCAGCTGGCTATGGAGAACCTTGGGCTCCAGAAGGCCCTCCAGCATGTGAAGGCCGAGGAAAGGGCGTGGCTCCTTGACTCGGTCAAGGCCGGGATGAATTCGGTGGCAGGCTACACCTACATTCCCGCGGAGATAGTCAAGATAAGCAGCAACACCCAGCACAACTACTTGGTCCTCAACAAAGGAAGTGAAGATGGAGTGAAGCCGAACTCAGGCATCATGACACCGAGGGGAGCAATCGGGATCATCGACGCAGTGGACAGGCACTACTCCTACGGCCTTTCTTTCCGCAACGCCGACGTGACGGTGAGCGCAAGGCTGGGCACCGAGGGTGCCGTGGCTCCCCTGTCCTGGGACGGACGTTCCACCAACGGGGCCATCATGAAGGAGGTCCCCCTGCAGTACAAGTTCTCTCCGGGAGACACGGTCTGGACCAGCGGCTGGTCAGCATTCTTCCCTCCCGATGTCCCGCTGGGGACCGTGGGAGAGTCCAAGATAATCAACGGGTCCACCAACAATATCAACGTGACCCTCTTCCAGGACTTCACGGCACTGCGCTATGTCACCATAGTCAGCAATGACGGCCTGGCGGAGATCCAGGAACTGGAAAGCGGCGGGGAGGGCCGGAAGCAATGAGACGCAACTTCACCCTTGCCTACCTCATCCTCGTAGTAGCCCAAGTGCTCATATGCAATTACTTCCACGTCACCCAATACGTGATGCTTTCCATTCTCCCGGCGATGATCCTGTGTCTTCCGCCCAAATGCGGCACTACGGCTTCCCTGCTGATCGCCTTCGTCACCGGCCTGGCAGTGGATTTCCTCGCCGACGGGGTTCCGGGGCTGAATGCCATGGCGCTGCTGCCCGTAGCGATGCTGCGCCTTCCGGTCATCCGCTTCGTGTTCGGCGAAGACGTTTTCGAGAGCGGGGGCTTCTCCCTCCGCAGGAACGGCATTGCCAAGGTTTCCTTCGCGGTAATCCTCGTACAGGCCTTATTCCTTCTCCTTTACATCCTGGCGGACGGAGCCGGGACGCGTCCATTCTGGTTCAATATCTCACGCCTGGGAGCTTCTCTTCTTGCAGGATATTTATTATCTTTGTTGATTGTTGACATTTTGTCACCGGACAACAGAGACCTGTAATTGGAAAGCAAGTTTGATATCAGGGAAAAGAAACTCCTGCTGGGGCTCGCGGTAGTCGCCGTGGTGCTCCTGGCCAAGCTTTTCTACATCCAGATAATCGACGACAAATACAAGATCAACGCGGCCAACAACTCGATGGTATATGACATCATATACCCCACAAGGGGCGTCATATATGACCGCAACGGCAAGATCCTCGTCGGGAACAAGGTGGCATATGACATCCTTGTGACTCCTCGTGAGGTGCAGCCCTTTGACACCCTGCTGCTCGCCGACGTGCTGGGGGTTGAACCAAATTTCATCCGGGAGAAGATGGCTGAATACAGGCGCAACAGGCAGCGCATCGGTTATCAGTCGATGACCCTTCTCAAGCAGCTCCCCTCCGAGACATACATCCGCTTCGCAGAGGTCCAGTACAAGTTCAAGGGCTTCCGCGGACAGGTGCGCTCTATCCGCGACTACCCGATCAATGCAGGCGGAAACCTCCTGGGCTACGTTTCAGAGGTGGACCAGAACTACCTGAAAAAACATCCTGACGAATACAAGAGCGGCGACTATGCCGGAAAGACCGGAATAGAGGCGGCAAAGGAAGAGGACCTCAGGGGCGAGAAGGGTTACCACATCTACCTGCGCAATTCCCACAACCAGATCGAGACGGCCTACAAGGACGGTGAGATGGACAAGGAAGCCGTCCCGGGCCATGACATAGTGACTACCATCGACGCCGACCTGCAGCAGTACGGGCAGGAGCTGATGAACAACAAGGTGGGCTCTGTAATCGCCATCGAACCAGCCACCGGGGAGATCCTGGCCATGGTCTCGAGTCCGGGTATCGACGTCGAACAGCTTGCTGACATCGGGAAGCACTACAATGAGATAATCAGCGACCCTTACAAGCCCATGTTCAACCGTACCGTGCAGGCATCATATCCCCCGGGATCTGTCTTCAAGCTGGTGAACGGCCTGATCGGCCTGGATGAGGGCGTGCTCAAGACCACGGACGCATATCCCTGCAGCCATGGTTACCATTTCGGCAACCATAAGCTGGGATGCCACGGACACCGTTCCCCTCTGGTGCTGGAGGAGGCAATCATGATGTCATGCAACGGATACTTCTGCTATGTCTTCAAGGATGTTCTTGAGAATAAGGCATATGGCCCTTCGATCGACAACGCGTTCGACAAATGGAGGGACTACGTGCTGAGCTTCGGATTCGGACGGCCTCTGGGAAGCGATTTTCCGTCCGAGCTCGGCGGCAACATCCCTACTTCGAAGTATTACAACCGCATCTACGGCAAGGGCGGATGGAAATTCACTACGGTCATTTCCCTTTCCATCGGACAAGGGGAGATCGGTGTCACCCCGCTTCAGATCGCCAACCTGAGCGCGACGGTTGCCAACAGGGGGCATTACATCATCCCGCACATCATCAAGGCGTCCCCGGGAGTCTCAATCGACCCCAAGTACTACGAGAAACAGTACACCATGGTGGACACAATGGAGTTCTACAAGGTAATAAACGGGATGTGGAGGGCTGTAAACAGCGGATTCGGTTCCGGAGGAACGGCGAGCATCGCCGCGGTCCCGGGCCTGGACATATGCGGAAAGACCGGTACGGCGCAGAACCCGCGCGGAGCTGACAACTCAGTGTTCATATGCTTCGCGCCCCGTGACAACCCGAAGATCGCGGTTGCGGCATATGTGGAGAACGCCGGTTTCGGCGCGACCTGGGCCGCCCCTATCGCTTCGCTTATGGTAGAGAAGTACCTCAAGCGGGAAATCTCCGACAGCCCGGCCCGCAAATCCCTGGAGCAGAGGGTGCTCCAGGGTGACCTTATGTCACGTGTCAAAACCGACTGACGAGGATGATCGAGACCAACACCCACCAGAGAGACCTCAGGTCTTCAATCGACTGGAAGCTGATAGTCAGTTTCCTGGCCTTGGTCATCATCGGCTGGGTTAACATATATGCTTCAATCCATTCGTCTGAACCGTCCTCGATCTTCGACTGGGAGTTCCGCAGCGGGAAGCAATTCATATGGATCCTGACTTCGCTGGCGCTGGCCGCGCTTATCCTGTTCGTCCTGAATCCGGGCGTGTGGGAGCGATTGTCCGTGCCGATATACGTGATCGTGCTGTTCCTCCTGGTGGCCGTCATCTTCCTGGGCGTGGAGGTAAAGGGGTCCCGGTCATGGTTCGAGTTCGGCCCCGTGAGGTTCCAGCCGGCCGAAGTCTCGAAGATCTCGACCTCGCTGTTGCTGGCATATGTAATGAGCGGGACGAATTTCAAGATATCCAAGTTCAAGGACCTTCTCAAGGTCGCGGTTGTCATCGGGCTTCCGATGCTTATCATCCTGGCTGAGAGCGAGACAGGTTCTGCCCTGGTTTACGCCGGATTCCTGTTCGTGCTCTACAGGGAAGGGTTCTCGGGGTGGATCTTCATGCTGATCGGGATGGTGGTGCTGCTCTTTATCCTGACCCTGACGGCCTCGACATATGCCTCTGTCCTGACGCTCATCGGGGTGCTTTCCCTGTGTGTCGCGCTTAATCACGGGAAGCTTCTCCGCTGGTTCCTGACATGGGTTCCGGCGCTGGTGGTGCTTGCGTTTTTCCCGAAGATCTGGGCGTGGATATGCGGCATGTCGTTCAATCTTTCCGAGATTGAAGAGGCGGCGTCTGCGTCAATCGGCGGCGAGGGGATTCTTCCGGCCCTGCCGATGGTGTTCAAGTCCGTACCCTCTGACCTCCAGATACTTCTGCACACTGTCAAGCCCTATTGGATCCTGATCGGAGCCGGATTGCTGGCCTGCCCCGTCTTGCTGGTGAGGTCATTCCGCCGCAAGGACAATTTCCTTGGACTGGCCACCCTGGGCTTCATCGCCGGTGTCATCCTGGTCTTCTCTACTGATTTCATTTTCAACAATGTGCTCCAGGATCACCAGCGAAAGAGGATCGAAGTGCTCCTCGGGATGAAAGAGGACCCGGCAGGCGTCGGCTACAACGTGAACCAGTCGATGATCGCCATCGGCTCGGGCGGAGTCTTCGGGAAGGGCTTCCTCCATGGGACACAGACCACATATGGCTTCGTCCCCGAGCAGAGTACTGATTTCATTTTCTGCACCGTGGGCGAGGAATGGGGCTTCGTGGGATGCGCGGTCGTCATCTTGCTGTATGTCTTTATGATAGCGCGGATATTGGTTGACGCGGAGCACGCCCGTAACAGTTTTACCCGGATATATGGCTACTGCGTGGCCTCATGCATATTCATGCACCTGTTCATCAATATCGGCATGACGATCGGCCTGATGCCTGTCATCGGGATCCCGCTGCCGCTGCTGAGTTACGGCGGGTCCTCCCTCTGGGCCTTCACCATACTCATCTTCATTTTCATCGCGCTGGATCACGCGGAGAACAAATATTTCTAGATTCGCCAAAAACACGCTATCTTTGTGGCGCAAGCCTCTTTTGGTTTGTGATGCATGCCTTTTGGGGCTGCTGCATGCCTTGGTGGTGGAATGGTAGACACG
>CADCQP010000203.1 GCA_902803535.1 uncultured Bacteroidia bacterium
ACTCTTTTTCGAAGAAAAATCATTCAGACGGAGAGCCCCGTCATTCCAATATTTGACCGAAGACGCCATGGTTATTTCCGGCGGGCTCGCCAGTTTTAAAAGCGAATCCCTTTCATGCTCTCTGCGCTCAGCTTGCCCGCGCGAATCCGGAATCCTCACGAGCCATCCAATTTTAGGCGTAATTGCATATGACTCAACATCTTCCGTAACACCTACGATTCCAGCTACCAGTTCCATATCAGTTTCGCTGATTACATTCCCGAAAACATCAACGACATCATATTTGAATGGCACACATACCGTCTCCCTCAGCATGCTCTGAGTAATGGTAACCTTTCCGGGAGTCCTCCCTGTCCCGTCAAAAGGAAACAGCTTAAGAAACCAGCCGTCAAATTCTGTCTGCTTCAACTTCTTTTTGCTGCATGTCGGGCCTACAATTGTCTGAGGCCTGGTTTTCTTGACCATGTCCTTCCAAAATGAAATGTCCGGAACCCCTTGCGATGCTTTAATGAATTCATTCAGGACCGGTTCAAGTTCCGATGCCCACCAGCCGAGTCCACAGTCATTCAATATGCGGGTTTTATCCAGCACTTTCTGCCAATCTTCAGGAGTTCCGGTGAGCGTAACTGACGGGATGCCGCATACAACATATATGGCAGTATAGTCAAAATATGGCTTCACAACGTCCATCAACGTTATTTCCGAGGCAATGCGCTCATTGATCCCAGTCGTTGAAAAATCGGCAACAAGAGAACTGGAGACCCCATCCGAAGAAAACTTCCCTATTTCAGAGACGAAACCGTCAATTAGACCAGCCCAATCAGCTTCCTCTGAAAACAGGTCATATGTATATACCTTAAGCTCTTCTTTGCCCTCATGACTTACTAATTTTCCTCTGACCGCATCAGGATTTTTGTTCACATAATAACTCAGCCCCTGGGCTATTACCATCCATATCGCATCGGGAGACAAGACAACCGGGCGATGCTGGCACCAAGCTCTCAATAACATCTGAAACAACACATCTTCACCTCCGATGTTTACAATTTCTTCCTCCGCAAAACTGCATGTGAGGATAGGCGGAACATATGAATGGTATTCATCGGTAATAAATAAGTCCTTGGCGATATCAATGCCTGGCCTGGGCCGGAGATGTGTTTTAGGCTTAGAGACCACATCAACCTCGAAAGTGAAACTTTGAGCAAAACCTGCCACCGGCATTAAGAACATCAGTATTCCGAAAAGAAACCGTCTCATAAGGCATCTGGGTTAAATGTCATTACAACTTTGTGGCACAGAAACAAAGGTAAGAATATTATCAATATCTTTGCAGGGTTAAAAAATCATATGGAATGTCTCTGAAATCAATGCCCTTGTGGAAATGGGCGCTGCTGCTTCTGACGGGCCTGGTGCTCTCGATTCTCGCGTACGGACTTGCGCAGGGCGCATATGGCGCCATCGCGCCGGCATGGGGAAAGTGTCTCGCCGCGGTTATAATTCCCGCAGCGGTCATATGTGCATATGCGCAATTCGTGAAATGGTTTGAGAAGCATCCGGCGAGGGACCTGCCGCTGACACGCCTCGCGCCCGACACGGCAAAAGGCCTGTGCATAGGCTTCGCTTTCTTCGTGGTCGTAGTACTCCTTATGTACGCCTTCGGGGCCTACAGGATCGGATCGTTCGGAACAGACAAACCATATGGGATCTTCGAAGCATTCCTGATGTTCCTGATGGTCGCGGTCTGCGAAGAAATCATATTCAGGGGCATCCTCTTCCGCTGGATTGATGAAAAATGGGGCTTTGCCGCGGCTCTGGCGGTGTCCTCGCTGTTCTTCGGCCTGGTACATATCTCCCAACCCGGGGCGACGCTGTGGTCCTCAATCGCAATAGCCATTGAAGCGGGCCTTCTCCTGGGCGCGGCTTACAAATATGCCGGATCGCTTTGGCTTCCCATTGGCATCCACTGGGCCTGGAACTTCACTGAAGGCAACATATTCGGATTCTCCGTGTCCGGAGGTGACGGAGGCGCATCCCTGATAACTCCTGTACTGAGCGGCTCCGACCTGCTCACCGGAGGGATCTTCGGCGCAGAGGCCTCCCTCATCGCTCCCATCCTAGGAGTGATGCTTTCGGTGTGGTTCATCATCTTATCTTTACCTGGACTTAAATCGAGAATATGAAAAAGATCATCCTGCTGATCACAGCCATTCTCCTGGGCTTTGCCGCATTCGCACAGGCCGGCCTGGACGGCACCTGGTACTGCGAACAGAAAGAGAACGAAAAAGCCGATTCTGAAGAAGCGACCGGAGACATATCCATGGCGTTGTCGGTGACCTACATGTTCTCAGGCAGTTCCTTCTCGATGGACATGCAGGGAAGGATCGACATGGACCTGAACGGCAAGGACAAAAACGGCAAGGACATGAATGCCGTCTTCCTGATCCAGATTGACGGTTCCAACTCCGGAACCATGGCAAGGATCGGGGACACCATAACGCTGACCCCGGCAAGCGGCCAGAAACCCAAGGTCAATGTAACTACGGATGTAAAAGGAGTCCCGGGCGGGGGGCTCCTGAAAACCATGATGGTCGGACCGCTCAAAAAGGAGATTACCTCATCCCTGAAAGAGACCGAATCCTACAAAATCATATCTCTCACGGAAAAGGAACTGGTCCTCGAGGACATCCTGACCCAGAAAGAGATTAACAAAGGAGAAAAGGTTGAACGGGTAACCTTTACCCGCAGGTAGGACGGATCCTACTTCTTCCCGGCCAGTTTGGACAGGGCCTCTTTCTGGAGGCTCACAAAATCGCTGTCCGACGGAGAATGCCCCGGCATGTAAACCAGGGTCGCTCCCTGCTGGAGCAGGTTGTCCTGCAGGGCTGTTATGTCAACATCCTGAACTGACGTGCGGCCTTCGATCGCGAGGCAGGCGGCCGTTCCGGCAGCCTGGCCAAGCGCCATCCAGCAGGGTTCCATCCTCAGGGTAGAAAAACCTATGTGCGATCCGGACACGGGAACCGGGAACAGTAGGTTCACAACTTCCTTAGGCACAATTACTCCGTAAGGCACATTGTACACTTTGCTGGGCCACGAGAGGAACCCGTCGAGATGGATCCTTCCTGCCTCCCTCTTGTGATGGGCATGAGAATCCAGAGCATAGTGGCTGGCTGTTACGGCATCGGCGTGAAGCGGACCGCGGTCAGTGTCCAGGGCATCGTTGGCAGTAAAGAAGTACATACCCTCGAAACGGCGTCCTTCCCTGACATATACCTGCCTGGGAAAATTGTCATTATCAATGTACTCATCCGCGGCATATCCCCACGTCCGGGCCTCAGCCCTGAAACTCTCCGGCACCGCCTCGTCGTTCGCGGCAAACCACAGGAGGCCTTCCGTGTAGTCCCTCAGGCGCTTCGCAAAGGCGTCCCGCCACTCCCATGAGGCCGTCGGCCAGGCCTGGTTCTCCTCCGGGAGGTCAGTGGATATGAATGCCATATGCTGGTTGTTGGCGTCGGTCTTCCCGTTCGGGACTTTCACCATGTTGGTGACCTTGGCTATCCCCCACCTGTCGTCCGGAATGGTCGTCCTCCCGCCGGCAAGGATGGCCTTCCGGTTGGCGGCCCTCATCTGAGGGGTGACGTTCAGGGTGGCCACTCCGGTGTGGTTGCCGTCGAGGATGTCGTCAATCAGCGAAACATATTCCTCCCTGTTGTAATTCTCGGGTTTGCGGAACGGGACCAGGTTGTCAGCCTTCTGCGTAAGACAGAGGCGGTAATTATATGCCTGGATAGTCGTATCTCCCTCATATGTAGTTCCTTCCCCGACAGGGCCGCCCCAATATTTGTAGACTTTGCCGGCTATCGGCTCGTTGAATTCTTTCTGGCTTTCGCGGCCGATCCGGAACGGCACACCCGCTGCGGCGCCAAGGTCCCCTTCATATGTCGCATCGATGAACATCTTACCCTTGACCGTCTCCTTCTTGCCGGTGAGCCTGTCTGTGACCGTTATGGAACGGATCTTCCCGCCTTCCATACGGATGTTTTCAGGCGAACTGTCGAACTGCGTCATCCTCCGGACAGTCACATTGCCGCACTCGCCGAGCATATCCTCGAAGACCCCCAGGGCGACCCCCGGCTCGAAATGATAGCCGTCGGAGCAATCCTTGACCTGCTGGGAATCAGGTCCATATGTCTGGATATAATGATCCTTTACGCGGTTGACGAACTCGAGGAAGAGGCCGGTCGTGGCTCCCCTGGTCGCGATATCGGTCGCTCCAAGGCCGTTGGCGGGAAGTCCCCCGATGGTGCCGTTCCTCTCAAGGATGATGGCAGAATGTCCCATACGCGACGCGGAAATGGCTGTCATTATCCCGCCCGGGGTGCCGCCCACCACGACGACATCATACTTCGGTGCACATGAGGCCGCTGCCAGCATCGCTGCAATAGCTGTCAAAGTAAAAAAGAGCACTTTCAGGAATTTCATCTTTTGATAGTTTTAATAAGGCTGTTATACCGGTTCATCCCAGATCATTGCAATCCGAATGTTGTTGTCAATGAAAAACCGAGGGGAAAGAGTAGAGTGCCTTGCGGCACAGGGCTAAAACTCAACTATCTTTGGCACCCTTAATACCTCCGATAGTAGCTCCGAACCCTTTCGAGTTTGCCTCTGCGCCGACGTATATACGCCTTCACCTTGACAATTCTCACGACCTCCACCCTTATGGAGATGTGAACAGATCTGGGTCTTGTTCTTCTTTTCATTAGGATTATATACTGTTAGAGTGTAAGAACAACGGCCTCCCTGTATCAGTACCTCCCCTCGGTTGTATTTCTTTAAAAATAAGCAGACACCTATTA
>CADCQP010000204.1 GCA_902803535.1 uncultured Bacteroidia bacterium
ATGAAATCTGCAAGCCGCAGAAGGACGACATCCCTGGTGTTGAGCGTAGTGTATCCGATGAAATACTTCGTCCATCTCGGATTGTTCCCGTAGAAATTGAGGAAGAAACGCCAGTCCCCTTCAAGACGTCTTGTGCTGAAAAGGTTCTTCAGGTTCGGCCTGAGGCTCTCTCCGTTCCCTCCTACCAGCCCGTAAAGGGTATTGCTGTTCGAATTGTCGTCTATGCTGTAGGCGAGCTCGAAGATAGATTCTTTGCCGCGGCCTTCATTGAACAGGCGGACAAGTTCACTGCCTGCAATATATCTGTAGAAATCGGAGTCGATTGTCATGCTCGGGGTGTATCTCTGGTTGTAGAACTCTGCAAGCCCATAATCCTGGTTCTCAAGGATATGGGAATTCGCTGAGATTACACCCTCCCAGTCTTTCTCCCAAGCACATAACTGGGCTTCGATCGCCCAGGCGGCTGTTTTGGTGAAATGGACCCTGTCCCCATTGTCTTCGAGCAGAGATATGGCGGTCTCAAGGTCTTCGTGGATCTTTTTGCGGACAAGGCCTTCATCCGTACGGGTCATCTCTTTGGCGTAGTTGCTCCCTACCGAGGCTTCCAGCTTAAGCGGGCAGTCCCCCCAGATACGGACCATCCAGAAATAGGCGAAGGCCCTCATGCAATATGCCTGGCCAAGGTAGCTGTTCCCGTTTTGCCGGGCGATCCTGCCTTCCTCGACCATCTCCGGTACATGGAGAAGGATAAGGTTCGCCTGTTGGATCACGCGGTAGAACGCTGCCCATGAAGCATAACTGTTATATGGGGTTATTCCATTGTTGACGATGTTGTCCATCTCCACCCTGGAAGTGTTGGAGCAGTAATACTCATCGCTTCTTGCGGACCCGTAAACTATGGCCCCGCCGCCCAGCGCTTCCTGCATGCGGGTATAACCTCCGTTGAGAACGGCGATGACCTGGTTCTCGTTGGCATAGTATGAATTGTCGGACCATGCGGATTTTGGCTTCAAGTCAAGAGAACATGCCTGAACTGCCACAATCAGAAGGATGGTTTGTATGAAAGTGAATCGTTTCATGGCTTAGAATGTTGCGTTGATGCTGATGCCGAATACACGGGTCTTGGGGAAGGCCCCGTCATCAAGGCCGGTAATCACGGCCGTGTCGGAAGTGTTGACTTCCGGATCGAAGCCGGAGTACCTGGTCCACAGTAGAAGGTTGGAAGCAGTCGCGGAGACCGCTAAGGATTTCATCTTTATTTTGCTGCACAGCTGCTTGGGCAGGGAATATGATATGGAAAGGTCCTTGAACCGGACGTATGATCCGTCCTCGATCGTGAAAGTTGACGGCCTGAAATTATCCATAGCATCTCCATAAGTCAGTTTGGGGAAATCCGTTACATCTCCCGCTTGCCTCCACCTGTCAAGCGCATCCGTGCCAAGGTTCATCATCTGGGCCATCTTGTTGCGAAGCCTCCTCTGTGAATTGATGATGTCGTTGCCATAGCAGAAAGAGAAGAACGCGCTCAGGGTCCAGTTCTTCCAGCTCAGAGAGGTGCCGAAACCTCCGGTCATCTTGGGATGAGGGTCTCCTATCACCACTCTGTCGTCATCATTGATGATGCCGTCGTTGTTGATATCGTCCCAGATCATGTCTCCTCCCTTGAACGCTTCCCCTTCGGCGCTTCCTTTCTTCACAGGACGGGTAGCCCCGGTCGCAGGATCTGTCCATACATTGTCGCTGTCGCTGGCATATACCCCTTTGGCCCTCCAGCCATAAAAGAGGCCCACAGGTTCACCTACCCGGCATAGCGCATAAATTCCCCGTGTGGTGTAGATGACGTCTTCTCCATTGGCGAGGGCTGTTATCCGGTTCCGGTTCATGGCCATATTAAAATTGGTGCTCCATTGGAAATCCTGCTTGGAAATGTTGATGGAACTCAATGCCAGCTCAAAGCCTGAGTTCCTGATGGAGCCGAAATTGCTCGTGCGAGAGCCGAAGCCGGTGAACGAAGGCAGCGGGGCGTTGAACAGCAATCTGTCCGTATCCTTTATATATAAGTCGGCGGTTGCAGTGATTCTTCCGCGGAAGAAAGACAGG
>CADCQP010000205.1 GCA_902803535.1 uncultured Bacteroidia bacterium
TCGGAATCAGCCCCTTCATAGAACCTCTCGAGCTTCGAGACTTTCTTTTCGATGAACGCCTGAAGTTTCTGGTCGGCGTCGAACTTCAAAGATCTGACTTTAATCTCCATTTTTACCTCCGCTTTTAGCCCTTGGATGGGATTGTTTATAAACTTGTTTCAACTGAGCGACAGAAGTGTGGGTATAAACCTGCGTAGCCGCCAGCGAGGAGTGGCCGAGAAGCTCCTTGATGGAGTTCAGGTCCGCCTCATTGTTCAGCAGGCCGGTCGCCAGGGTATGCCTCAGCACATGGGGGGACTTGCGTCCCGTAATGCCCTTGACACCTTCCAGCTCCCGCTTCACCATCCTGTCAACCAGTTCCGGATAGAGTCTGCCCCGGGAAAAAGTCATCAGCATGGGTGAATCCGCCGGCCTCGCACCTCCTTCCAACGCCTCAGCTGCTTTCAAATATAACGAAATTTCTTCAGATAACGTGCCAACGAGGGGAATTTCTCTCATTTTGTCTCCTTTTCCCCTCACTTTTAGGATTTTGCGTCCAGGATCGAATGAACCCACCCGGAGCCCTATCAGTTCTGCCCGGCGGATTCCGGTCCCGGCGAAGAGAGAGATCACCATCCTCCGAAGGCGGGATTCGTAAATCTCTTTAGCCATCTTCTCATCACACTGAACCAGAGCTTTTTCCAGGAATCCCAACGCCTCCCTGTCGGCAGCGTGAGCGGACGAAGACAGGTACTCCTCGAGAGCTTCTTCCTTGTAGAAATATGGCAGCCTTTTCTCCACCTTCGGGCGGCTGACCCGCTTTGCAGGATTGGAATCCAGGATCCCGCGTAGCATCAGCCAGCGGCAGAAGGAACTCAGGGCGGACATATGCTGGCAGACTGTCCTGGCCGAGTGCCCCGAAGAGACGAGGCTTACCTCATATGAACGCAGCAGAGAAGGCTGCAGCGAGCCCACTACAAGTTCATCCGTGAGCTTTTCCCCGTCCCGGCACAGGAAAGCGCACCATGATCCAAGCACGCCCTCGTAGATGTCCTGGGTGCGGTCGGAATAGCGTTTTACAGTACGCAGATATGTCAGGAAGTCTTCTGTAAACATACGTGGGACAAAAGCATATGTCAGGCCTCGTGGAGGCCGAGTCCGGGCGCGAGCGAACGCATATATGCATCCGCCGCCTCGAAGGTGTTCTCGATCTGCCCGTCGAGGATAGCGTCCTTGACCTTCTCCTTGAGCACTCCGATGACATGCCCGGGGCCTATGCCATATGTCTTCATGATGTACTCCCCATCGATGGGATTCTTGAAGTTGCGTATGGCATCCTTAGCCTCTACCTGGACAAGTTTGACACGTACCAGTTCGAAATTGTGCCTCAGGCGCGCGACCTTGGCGGCATTCTTGGAAGTGATGTCGGCGTTGCACAGGAGCATCAGGTCATCGATGTCGTTCCCGGCATCGAACAGGAGCCTCCTGACTGCTGAGTCAGTTACTTCGTCATCAACCAGCGCAATGGGACGCAAGTGCATCTCCACCAGCTTCTTGACGTATTTCATCTTCTCGTTCAGGGGCATATGCAGGCTCTGGAAGATCCTGGGAATCATCCTTCCTCCAACCGCGTCATGTCCGTGGAAGGTCCAGCCTGCGACCGGGTCGAAGCGCTTCGTCTTCTCCTTGCCGATGTCATGGAGCAGGGCGGCCCACCGTAGCCACACGTTGGGTTTGGTGCGCATCTTCTCGTCGAAGCCGTTGCCGTCCTCATGCGCCGTGTAGTCCTTAAGGCGGCCCTCTGCGATGGCAGTCAGTTCTTCTTCCGCCACGTTGTCAACCACCTGGAGCGAGTGCGAAAAATTATCCTTATGTCCCTTCCCGTCAACTGTTTCCACTCCCTTCAGCCTGGTAAGCCATGGCAGGATATAATCCAATAGGCCGGTCTCATCCATGATCCTGAAGGCTTCGGAAGGCCGGTCGCATACGAGTATCTTGTCCAGTTCTTCGACTATCCGTTCTTTGGAGAGGATGGTCAGCCTGTCCTTCATCTGCTTCATGGCTGCCAGGGACTCAGGTACTATCTTGAACTGCAGTTCCGGAGTGCTCAGGGTAGTGGCGAAACGGATGGCCCTCAGCATGCGCAAGGGGTCGTCCGAATAGGTCTGGCAGGGCTCAAGCGGGGTCCGGATAATTCCAGCTATCAGGTCCCTGACACCTCCGAAGGGGTCAAGGAGGGCGCCGTAGTCCTCCTTATTGAGGCTCAGGGCCATCGCATTGATGGTGAAGTCCCTGCGCAGCTGGTCATCCTGAAGGGTACCGTCCTCGACTATAGGCTTGCGGCTTTCGCGCCTGTAGGATTCTTTCCTGGCCCCTACGAATTCCACCTCGATGGAGCGCCAGTGGAGCATGGCCGTTCCGAAGTTCTTGAAATAGGACACATGGCATTCGCGATGCTCCCGGGCGGAGATGTACTTCCCCACCGCTTCGGCGAATCCGATCCCGCTTCCCTCTACCACTATATCCACGTCATTGCATGGACGTCCGAGGAAACAGTCACGGACGTAACCACCTATGACATATGCCCTTGTTCCTGTCTCGGCCGCGACCTCGGAAACCATTCCGAAGACCGGATGCGCGAGATACTCTGTCAATATCGTCTCTGCCATATCCTTTCTGGGCCTTACCTCATGCGTATTTCGCTGTACAGCGGCAGGCGGTCGATGCGTTCATATGCTTCTTTCCCCTTGTAGAAAACCGCCGTAGAGTTGCCATTGGTAATGATTATCCAGCGGACCCCGAGAGCCAGGTCGTAGCGGAGGGCCTGAGAGAGGACCCCGCCATCCAAGACGACCTCGGGACGCTTACATTCCACGACGACTACGGGAGCAAGCGCGCGGTCCCAGACAATCAGGTCGGCGCGGTAAGTCTTCCTGCCGTACTTGAAAGAAGTCTCGCTCATCATGGCGTGGTAAGGAACCCCGCACTCTTGGTGAAGCACGCTTATAATCCATTGTCTCACTTCTTCTTCCGGAGTGAGGGCAACGGATTTCTTCCTCAGTGGGTCCCAGATCTGCCTTTCCATGCCGCAATCGTTCTGTTACTGTGCCGCAATACTTCTATTTCTGTGCAAAATTAGTCAAAAAAGGTTATATTTGCAGAAGTTTTCCGATTCGAATGGGGATGTACTGGTTTTGACAGCGTTGACCTCGGACGGTAAGCACGCCGGGCGCCTGAAGTGGGCCCGTTAATCTCGGCTTCA
>CADCQP010000206.1 GCA_902803535.1 uncultured Bacteroidia bacterium
AATGTTTTAACGTTCGTGCTTATGTTCAGGAAATATTTTTTGCTGCTGGTCGTAGCGCTTTTGCCGGCAGTCGTGTACGCGCAGCAGGCTTTCGTCCATCCGTGGCAGGGGGCAAGGGTGGCTTTTTTCGGCGATTCCATCACTGATTCCAGGGTTGTTCCCGGTACCTCTCGGGATATTCCGCAGAACCATGACTGGACGGGGATCGCGGACAGCCACTATTGGGGCCGTCTCCAGGAGTGGCTCGGGATACACCCCCTGGTCTATGGCGTCAACGGGCGCCAGTGGGACAACATCCCAGAGCAGGCCAAAAAGCTTGAGGCTGAACATGGTGATGATTTTGACGCCATCACCATATTCATCGGCACGAACGACTACAATGCGGGGATCCCGATCGGGGACTGGTATGACAAGAAGGCGGAGATGGTCCTATCTGCAAGGGGACATGAGGCGATGGAGTCCCTGATGATTAAAAGGACCCCTTCGATGGACGGGAACACCCTGAAGGGCCGGATCAACATTGCTATCAGCACTTTGAAGCATATGTTCCCTCAGAAGCAGATAGTGCTCTTTACTCCGGTCCACAGGGCATATGCGAAATTCGGAGAGAAGAACATCCAGCCGGCTGAGTGCTATCCCAACAGGCTTGGACTCTATATAGATGATTATGTTGAGGCCATTAAGGAGGCGGGTAATGTGTGGAGCGTTCCGGTGATCGATCTCAATGCCCTTTGCGGGCTGAACCCGATGATTGAGGAGCATGTGCAGTACTTTGCCAATCCCGAGACCGACAGGCTTCATCCCAATGCCAAAGGGCACGAGCGGATCGCCCGCACCCTCATGTACCAGCTCCTTACGATTCCCTGCCGGCTCTGATAAGGGGAGTTGTTGCGCGAGCTTCGGGTCCCTGCGGTGAGACAGAAAGCTCCTGCGGCTAAAGCCGCCCTGCACGGGAAAATGTCGCTTTCTGTCTCCCCGCAGGGAATCCGGGACAGGACTTCCGGCTACTTGCTGATGTAGATATGGGTGCCGGGGCCGACGGTGATGTTGCGGAACTTGCCGTCGCGGAAAGGATCGACTCCCTTTTCGTCCAGTGAATATGACCCGGCACCGTCGGGAAGGCTGAGGACAGCCGATGTACCCTGGGGGACAGTCACTTCCAGTTCGGTTTCTCCTTCTCCGGTCTTTCTGACCTGTACCTGGATGTCACCCTTGACGGACGGGACGCTTGCCTTGGCATATGTCAGGGTCCCAAGGTGGGGACGGACCATGAAGCTGGAGAATCCGGGCTCCAGCGGACGGACTCCGGCCACGAACTCGGACATGATGATCAGCGGACCACCGCTCCAGGCGTGGTTGTAGCTGCCGTTGCCCGGGTCATTCTTGCGGAAGAACTCCCAGAGGGTGGTGTACCTTGAGTTCACCATATAGGAATACCTGTCGTTCATCCTCTTTACTGCCAGGTCGATGTACCCCATCTTGCAGAGGGCCTCCAGGATATATCTTTCCATGTACGGGCTGGCGTGCCAGTTCTTAGCCAGGAAGGATGCGAGGGCCGGATACTCTTCCTCGGTCGCGATCCCGGCCAGGACTGCGAGTGCCTGGACGCGGTCGTCAGTCATTCCGGTGTACTCGGGCCAGCGGTAGGTGTCGCCGTCCTTAAGCACCTTGCGCAGGGCGGTTTTCATCTTGGAATTCAGTTCCCTGGCCCATGCAGCTTCGGCATTTTCCCCGATGACTTCCGCCTGGCGGGCGTAGTACTCCAGGGATATCGAGTACCACAGCTGGCACATCGCCTGCATGTCCTGTTCTGTGCCCCAGTCGCCCCAGTCCCAGCCGCCGCGGCGGTAGGTCACCAGGTCGTCAGGGCGCATCTGCCACATATGGATGTATTTCTTCCAGGCGGGGAAAACTTCCTTTATTGTCTGGATGTCTCCGGAACCGAGATAGTAGTTCCAGCCTCCGAGATAGGCTGCGGCCATGCTCTGCATCGGGAGCTCCGGCTTGTAGTTCCCAGGTACTGGACCATGCAGGACTCCGTCGGGGTCCTGCCATGCGGCGAATTCAAGGAAACATTTCGCGGACAGCTGGTTGGCCTCGGGTGAGAGGGCGTAGAAGATCTCTACCAGTTCGTTGGAGAAGTCTCCGATCCAGCAGGCCCTTTCCCTGTCAGGGCAGTCCATGTAGTTGTCCCTCATGGTGATGTAGAGGGTCCTCTGGGATTTCTTCCAGAGGCTGTTCATGGCCTCGTTGTCGCATGTGAAACTGCCCGAGAAGTCGCAGTCGTAGCCTGTTTCCCTGTAGCTGAGTTTCACCACTTCCACTCCCTGGGGAATGGTGTAGATGACCTCGTGCCCGTTCATCCAGCCGAGGCTCTCATATGTCTGGAGCCCTTCGCGGGTGATGTACTCGGCCCGCACGCTGGGAGTGTTGTTCCCGACTACGTAGTCGTCGGTCTGGATCCCGATCACCTTGCCTGCGGGAGCTTTTACCGTCAGCAGCGGAGTCACCTGCGCGTTGTAGGGCAGGGAGCATATGATTTTGTCCCCGTCGCGCTTTTCGCTTTCATATGCCTTAACTCCGTAGTCGCGCCACATCGGTATGTTGCGGTCGTGGAATGCGCCCCAGCCGGTCTTGCCGGGCTCCTCGACTACGGCATTTTCCCAGGCCGTGTCGTTGAACCGGCTCTCGAAGAAGTTTCCGGGGTCCTTGCGGGCGTCATATCCTATGTTGTTCTCGCTCAGGCGGTAGTTGGGCTCAGTGCCCTCCGGGATGTAGAATGATGGATGCACCAGGGTCTTCCATGTGTCGTCGCTGACGAAACGCTGCTTGCCGACTTTCAGGTCGAAATACAGTCCCGGGCACTTGGTCGTTTCGTGGCTGAATCCGGATTTTCCGAAGTACCAGACCAGGACAGCGATGTTGTTTTCTCCCCGCTTGAGGTTCTTAAGTGACAGGACATCGATGTAGGTGTCTTGGCGGTTGGGCCCTCTTTTAAGCTGCCCTTCAAATACTTCCAGCTTGCCGTTTACCCAGAGCCAGTATTTGGAGTCGGTTGCTATCCTCAGTTCGTTCTTGGTCGGCTTGTTCCTCAGGCGTATGGTTTTCCGGAAACAGATCCACTGGCCGGGCTCTGCAGGGGCGGAGTTCCTGATGACGTTCGGGGTCGGCTGCACGTCCTTATCCTTAGCTCCGTAAGATGGAGTGGTAAAAGAAGTTACGGCGAAAGACGCCAAAATAATCATCAGATGTTGAAGTTTCATAGTAAAGAGTGGTTGTTATCTGGATATCTTGACAGTCCTGCCGGAAATACTCGCACGAATGTGGTAAACTATTTCCAGGATACTGAGAGCTCCTTCCAAGTCGTCGGATGGGAGGGTACCTGTAAATGTGTCGTCTTCAGCCGGTTTCCAGTTTGCTTCGAAGGTGACCCCATAGTGTTTTGTTATTCTGTCAAGCACTTCAACGAAGCTGGCCTTCTTCAGGACAATATTATGATCCAACCAGGCAAGGGACTCCTGTTCGGCATTTGTGCTTCTGAGAATGGTTAATTGACCATCGTTTCTGGAAAGGATCGCACGGTCCCCTTTGCTGAGTACTGCGCTTTGTGAGGACAGTATTGAAAAAACCATGACTTTGCCGTCTTTCAAGAACAACTCCGCATTCTCAGAAACTCTATCCATGAGATTGAATTGAGTTCCCAATACAGTTACTCTCAGACCGGCAGACTTGACAGTAAAGGGTCTCAGGCTGTCTTTGGCAACCTGAAAGAAGGCTTCCCCTTCGAAATCCAACTGCCTGCTTTTTGAATTGAAAATCCCAGGAGAATAGCTCAGACTCGACAATTCGTTCAATGTGACTTGGGTCCCATCAGGCAGGGATATTGTAGAACGTTCCCCCTTCTGGGTGCTGAATACAACGTTCTGGTCTGCCAACTGTTTACTATAGGAACGCCAATGCCAGGTCGTATAACAAAGAACCGGAATTGCAATGAGAGCTGCGATTTTGAAAATCGTGGCTACAATGCCCTGTATTCTCCTTTTTGGAGAACACTGATCCATTATCCTTTCTTTTAGCTGTGAGAGACGCTCTTTGTCTTTTTGGGAAAGATTGAATGAACCGTCTTGCCATTCTTTTGCAAGAATCCTTTCCAAGTCATCATCAGGCATAGAAGCCAGCCAGCTCCTGAATTGAGACAATTCCTCTACGCTGAGAGAATCTGACAAGTATTTTTGTAATAAATCATTCATTCTAAAATATAGACAATGGATTGTAATACATAGTACCGAATCATCTGGGCCAGTTCATAAAAAACATGAAAAACAGGATGTAGTTTATGCC
>CADCQP010000207.1 GCA_902803535.1 uncultured Bacteroidia bacterium
ACCATTCAGGACCCCGTCAGTCACCTCGCCGCTGTAGGCCAGCGAGGTCTCGAACTCAAATCCTGCACCGAGGGCCTTCATGGCGATACCGGTAGTGACGAGCTTCAGGTTCGAGGCCGGGATCATCTTGTGCATCTCATGCAGGGAAGCGATCTTTCGTCCGTCGGCCCTGATGGCACAGGCACCCCACACCGATTCGTCAAGCGGCGCAACCCTGTCAAGGGAATCCAGGTATTTCTGGACATCCGCCTGGGCGGAAGCGGCCGCATATGCTGCAAAAAGTGATAAAAGAGTCAATAAGCGTTTCATAAATACAAATGTAAGCATTTATCGTTATCTTTGCAGGAAGCTAAAACCATTATCAACATGTCCAGAAAAACAGTACTTGTGTCAGGCGGTGCAGGCTACATAGGAAGCCACGTAACCGTCGAGTTGATCCAGGCCGGATACGACGTAGTAGTAGCCGACAACCTTTCCAATTGCGACCTCACCTGCTTCGAGGGTGTCAAGAAAATCACAGGAAAGAGCGACCTTCCGTTCGTCAAGATGGATTTCTGCGACCACGCAGCGACAGAAGGACTGTTCAGTTCATTCAAGATCGACGCAGTCATACACTTCGCCGGATTCAAGGCTGTCGGCGAGTCCGTCAGCGATCCCCTGAAATACTACAGCAACAATCTCGGCTCTTTCGTCAACCTCCTCCAGGTAGCCCGCGCCCACGGCGGATGCAACGTCCTGTTCTCCTCCAGCGCCACGGTGTATGGTGAGCCGGAGAAATCCCCGGCGACGGAGAGCACCCCGAGGCAGAGCGCGACATCGCCCTACGGCAACACCAAGCAGATCTGCGAGGACATCCTCAGGGACAGCGTAAAGGCCTATCCTGAGATCAAAGGAATAGCCCTCCGCTATTTCAACCCGATTGGCGCCCACCCGTCAGCCCTCATAGGCGAACTCCCCCGCGGAGTCCCCAACAACCTGGTTCCGTTCATCACGCAGACCGCAGTCGGCAAAAGGGAATGCCTGAGCATATTCGGCAACGACTACCCCACCCCGGACGGGACCTGCCTGAGGGATTACATAGACATAGTGGACCTCGCGAAGGCCCATGTCTGCGCAGTCCGCAGGATGCTCGACGGCCAGATGGAGCAGCCATATGAAATCTACAACATCGGGACCGGCCGCCCTGTCTCGGTCCTCGAGCTTGTGACCTCCTTCGAAAAGGTCAACAACCTGAAACTCAATTATAAATTCGCTGCCCGCCGCCCCGGTGACGTCACGGCCATATGGGCTGATCCGGCCCTCGCATGCGAGAAGCTCCACTGGAAAGCGGAGCGCTCGGTCGAGGAGACCCTCGCGTCGGCATGGGCATGGGAAAAACACCTTGCAGAACAATGAAACACCTCCGCACAATCATCACGGCACTTTGTGCCCTGATCCTCACCCAGGCCGCAGGAGCTAGGGAATTCGGCCCCCTCACCCTCCATTACAACGCCCCCGCAACCTCTTTCCAGGAGGCTATGGTAATAGGGAACGGAAGCATCGGCGCCTCGGTCTATGGAGGATACGCCATCAACCGCTTCTCCCTCAACGACATCACCCTCTGGACAGGTGAGCCCGAGAAGGAGCAGACCGGGATCAATGCCTGGAAACACCTCCCTGAGCTGCGTGAAGCACTCTTCAATGAGGATTACAAGACGGCAGACCAGCTGAGCCGCAAGATCCAGGGCCATTACAGCCAGCGCTACCAGCCGCTTGGGAACCTGTACATAGAATACAAAGGGCATGAAGAAGTCTCCGCCTACAAGAGGTGGCTGGACATCAGCGATGCGACTGTCCACGACTCCTACATGCTTGAAGGCGGGCTCTTTACCACTGACTGCTTCGTGTCGGCTCCGGACTCCGTAATGGTCATATGCCTCAAGTCCGAGGCTCCGATCGAAGCTGTCGTCAGGATGGACTCCCAGCAGCCCCACACTGTTTCATCCAGCGGAAAGGAAGTCACGGTTGACGGCTACACGGCCTACCTTTCCTATCCGACGAACCACGTGCCGGCAGGTGAACCGGACATCAAATATGATCCTGAAAGGGGCATCCATTTCCGTACAATCGCCCATGTGGAGGCGGCCGATGGCACCGTTTCCGCCAACCCGGACGGGAGCCTCACCCTGTCCGGATGCCACAATGTGACCATCCTGGTGACCGACGTGACCAGTTTCAACGGATTCGACAAGGATCCGGTAAAGGAAGGACGTGATTACAAGGCCGATGTGCGTGCCCGCATAGACGCGGCGGCGGCAAAGACCGCACAGCAGATGCTTGCCTCCCACGTGGCGGATTACAAGAGTTACTTCGACAGGGTGAGCCTGAACCTCGGGACCACCCCCGATGAGATCGCCTCGCTTCCAACCGACGAGCAGCTGGCCCGCTACGGCGTGGACGCAGATTTCAACCCTGAACTCGAAACCCTTTATTTCCAGTTCGGACGTTACCTCCTGATTTCCTGCTCCCGCACCCGCGGAATCCCCGCCAACCTCCAGGGGCTGTGGAATGAAAGCGTCGCCCCGCCATGGAACTCCAACTACACCGTCAACATCAATCTCGAAGAGAACTACTGGCCTGCAGGACCAGCAGCTCTGGCTGACCTCGAGGACCTGGCCCTCTTCTCATTCCTAGAGAACGTCTCCAAGAACGGAAAAGCCTCATCCAGGGACTTCTACGGGATCGAAAGGGGATGGAGCCTGGCCCACAACTCCGATGTCTGGGCAATGAGCAACCCTGTCGGAGCCGGCACCGGCGACCCGCGCTGGGCCAACTGGAACATGGGAGGCGCATGGCTCTCCACCCACATATGGGAGAACTACCTCTTCACCAATGACAAAGAGCAGCTCAAAAAGAACTGGGAAGTCCTCAAGGGGGCTGCCGAATTCTGCCTTGACTGGCTCGTGGAGAAAGACGGGGAGCTCATAACGGCCCCGAGTTCTTCGCCCGAGAATGCATATGTCACCGACACCGGTTACAGCGGCGCGACCCTCTACGGAGGGACTGCAGACCTGGCTATCATACGCGAATGCCTTACTGACGCCGCCCTCGCCTCCAAGGTCCTCGGAAAGGACTGCAGGTTCCGCCGCGAGGTCCGCAGGACCCTGAAGAAACTCCACCCCTACAAGATCGGGTCCCAGGGACAGCTCCTGGAATGGTTCCATGACTGGAAGGACAAG
>CADCQP010000208.1 GCA_902803535.1 uncultured Bacteroidia bacterium
AAAGTCAGGTCGCAGACCCTGGTCTTCTCCTGTATTTCACTCCCGTCTTTATTCAGGCATGTCCTGTTGATCGTCTCGTCATGCATGCACACCAGTATTCCGTCAGAGGTGGTACGCACGTCGGTCTCAATGCAGTCGAACCCGACCATCCTGGCATATGCGACAGCTTCAAGCGAGTTTTCTCCTGCTATCGTGTGATTCAGGTCGACTCCTCTGTGTGAAATCCATTTGCGCGTGGCGGTTTCATCGGATGCGCAGGCCGAAATCACAAGCGAAAGAAGGGTTATTGAAAGGAAGATGCCGGAGAATCTTTTCATGACTGTCGGTTTTTGTCTGTAATCATATGCTCAACACCTCCCCCCGGTCCGGTACGGTCGCAGCGATTTGAGCGGAGCGACTTATGAGCTGCGACCGCACCGGGCCGGGAGTCCAGGGCTAGTCTTGGCTCTTGGCGTTGATTTCGGCGATGACCCTTTCGGAGCGGGCGTAGCCGGTTGCCGGGGCATTCCACATGGTGGCGATCAGGATGGCGCCGACGATGCCGAAGGCGATCGAGACCAGGAAGACGGAATCCCAACCCCAGACTGAATCAGCCAGGAATCCAAAGAGTATTCCGGAAATCGCGGTGCTGGCATAGCCGAAGATGCCGGCGATGCCGTTGGCTGTACCGGTCGCATGCTTTGTCGCCTGCTGTGAAATGCACGCTCCGGTCAAGGCCTGCGGTCCGTAGATGAAGAAACTGGAGACCAGGAGCAGGATGACCGACACGGTCAGGTTGCCGGACTTCCAGAACAGGAAGAAGGTAAAGGTAGCCAGCAGGTCGAAGACAAGGCAGGTCCGGTGGGCCTTGCTCTTGAACACCTTGTCGGATATCCAGCCCGCCACTATCATTCCGAGTACTCCGCCGAACAGTTCCGAAGAACCTACAATTCCCGCTGCAGCAGATATTTCCATTCCCTTGTACTGAGTCAGGAAGGTAGCGCCCCAGTCCAGGATGGTGAACCGGATGACGTACACGCAGAAGTTGAAAATGGAGATTATCCATATGTACGGATTGGCGAAGACCATCTTGTTGAGGTACTTCTTGAAGGCATCCCCCTTAAGGTTAAGCTGCTCCGTGACAGAGTCGGTTCCGGTCACATCATTCTTCTTCTCCATCTTCTCCACCGGCGGCAGGCCGACCGAAGCCGGGGAGTCCTTCAGGCCGAACAGGATTACCGGGAGGCCAAGGAGGGAAAGGATTGCCGGGACGGCAAAGCACAGATACCAGGCGCTGTAACCGAATTTCTGGAGAAGGAATCCGCAGAGGAACACCACGAGGCCGGCGCCGAAAGAGTGGGAAGTGTTCCATATGGACTGCTTGGTAGCCAGTTCGGACGGTTTGACCCAATGGGCCAGGATGCTCAGGCAGGGAGGGACACCCATTCCCTGGAGGTAGCCGTTCAGCACCCAGAGGGACCCGATCAGGTAAACGAGTCCAAGGGTCGCCTTCCCTTCACCGTCCAGCATGTTGAAGATCTTTCCCAGGGCGGGACTGAAGCATATGACCAGGTTGACAATGGCAGAAAGGGCGAGCCCGGCGGCCATGAGTTTCTTCTTGCTGAAGCGGTCGGCCAGGATGCCGTTGATGAAACGGGACACGCCGTAGATTATGCCGTTGGCAGTCATGAAAGCCCCGAGTTTGGCCTTGGAGATTCCCAGTTCTGCTTCCATCGCAGGCACTGCCACGCTGAAATTCTTCCTCACGAAATAATACAAGGCATATGCTATCATCAGGGCGATAATGGTCCGCCACTCCCAATAGACATATTTCTTCTTCTGCTGTTGATCCATTTGGTTATTGTTTTGTCAGGCGTGTACAAAGATAAAAAAATCCGTACATTTGTAACAGACCAAAAACCACGACGATGATTAATAACCGAAGCTCCCTTCTTTACAGGCTGATCGGGAAAGCCGCAGCCATCATCCTGATGATGGCGTTGACGGCTCCAGTCATGAAGGCACAGAAATTCCCCGTGAATTATGACGAGGACAAGGTTCCGGCATATGTCCTCGAAGATCCTCTGGTCTTCCAGGACGGAAGGAAGGTCAAGAAAAAGGACTGGCCACAGCGCAGGGCGGAGATACTGGACATCTTCCAGAGGGAGATGTACGGCCAGCTGCCTCCGGCCCCCTCAAAGATGGTCCTGGAAACATTGGAAGAAGGCTTGACCATGGCCGGACACGCCCGCCGCAGGCAGGTCAGGATGTGGTTCCGTGACGACAAGACCGGACCCTGTATCACCTGGCTCATCCTGACTCCCGAGAAGCTGAAAGGACCTTTCCCCGTCGTGCTCCTGCTCAATTACCAGGGGAACCACACAGTCCTGCCTGATGAGGAGATCCTGATCCCGGACATCAAGCTGCGCTGCAAGACCCCCGCATCGGATTATGACAGGGGACTTCTTACCAATCCGAACCGGGCCTCCATCCTTCCCGCAGACATGATCCTGGCCAGGGGATATGCCCTCGTCACGGCCTGCTACGAAGAGATCTCGCCGGATCCCGAGGACGGTCCCGAGAACCAGGACAGGTATGCATATACGAAGATCTTCGACCTTTGGGGGAAACGCGACCCCTCGCGGAAAGACAACACTACCAGCCTGATGGCCTGGGCCTGGGGGCTCATGAGGGGAATGGATATGCTCGAAAGGGACCCTGTGCTGGATGAAAGTAAGGTGCTCCTGACCGGGTATTCGAGGCTCGGGAAGGCCGCCCTGCTTGCCGGGGCCTTTGACGAGAGGTTTGCCGTGGTGGTCCCGAACCAGACGGGCGGAGGCGGAGCGCCGCTGACCAAGAGGCATTTCGGGGAGAACGTGCAGACGGAGATCCACTCTTTTACCCACTGGTTCTGCAGGGCATATGACAAATACGAGGACAATGAGGCGGCGATGCCTTTCGACCAGCATATGCTCCTCGCCTGCGTAGCGCCGAGGCCCCTGATGGTCCAGGGATTCGACAAGCCGTGGTTCGACACCAAGGGAGAGTTCCTGGC
>CADCQP010000209.1 GCA_902803535.1 uncultured Bacteroidia bacterium
GCAGTCAATCCGGAGCCATCTTCCGGATGGCTGGAAATCTGGCGGGACTATCATGTGAAAAATGATTATCTTTGTCCTGATACTATAGGCAAGGATGATGTTCAATAAAGATAATGACATTGAATTCCAGAGCATTGAAACCATCAAGTCTTTCCAAGAGGAAAAACTGAAGGAAGCGCTGGAGTATCTCAAGGCGCGTTCGCCTTATTACCAGAGGGTTTTCCGCAGATTCGACACTGACATCAGCCAGATCAGGCATCTTGAAGACCTGGTCAAGATCCCCTTTACGGAGAAAAAGGACCTCCAGCTTTACAGTGAGGATTTCCTGTGCTGCCCGCGTGAGAAAGTGATAGACTATGTCACCACATCCGGCACCCTCGGGGATCCGGTTACATTCTGCTGCACTGACAAGGACCTCGAGAGGCTGGCCTGGAATGAGGCCAAGTCCTTCGATTGTGCCGGACTGAAGCCGGGCGACACCCTTCAGCTCATGTGTACCATCGACAAGAGGTTCATGGCCGGACTTGCCTACTGGCTCGGCCTCAGGAAACTCGGAGTGGGGGTGATACGTGTCGGCAACGGAATCCCGGAACTGCAGTGGGACACCATCAGGCGCATCCGTCCAGATTCCATAATGTGCGTCCCCAGCTTCATCCTCAAGCTGGTGCAGTACGCCGAGGAACACGGTATCGATTACCGTAATTCCAGCATCAGGAGGATTATCGGGATCGGAGAAGGGCTCCGGAACCAGGACTTCAGCCTTAACCTCCTAGGCAGCAAGATCAAGGAGAAGTGGGACGTGGACCTCTTCGCGACCTACTCATCCACCGAGATGGGGGCGACGTTCTCAGAGTGCCCGGAAGGCAGGGGAGGACATGTCCATCCCGAGCTTATCATAGTGGAAATCATAGGCGAAGACGGGATGCCGGTCCCGGACGGGCAGAGCGGAGAGATAGTAGTGACCACCCTCGGAGTGGAAGGGATGCCGCTGCTTCGTTTCCGCACCGGGGACATAGCCGCCAAGGTCGTCGAACCTTGCGCCTGCGGAAGGAATTCCTACAGGCTCACTCCGCTGGTAGGACGCAAGAACAACATGATCAAGCTCAAGGGTACGACCCTTTATCCGCCGGCCATCAATGACGTGCTGGACAACACGGACTTCGTGGAGAATTACGTGATATACGTAAAGGATTCCGAGGCTGGTACGGATGAGGTGCTCGTAAAGGTCGGATTGAAGGGGGAAAAGGAAGATGCCGTGCGCGAACTCAAGAACCGGTTCCGCGCGAGGCTCAGGGTCGCTCCTGGGGTGGAAGTCGCCCCGGTCGATGAGGTGCAGCGCATCAACTTCCCGGCCAAGAGCCGCAAGCCGGTGAAATTCATAGACCTACGCAAAAAGCATTAGCATGGACCACGGACTCTTTGACGACATAAGGCCCTACATGGACGCCGAGGTTCCGGACGCGATGAAGAGGATTGCTTCCAGCGATTTCTTCGCGCTGATGGCAGCATATGTCTTTCCTGAGCGGAGCGTGGAAGAGGTAAGGGAAATGGTAGCGTCCATCACCACGGTCAGGGAGTTCCAGTACAAGGTGATGTACTATGTCAATGAGCAGGTTGTCAAGAGGAGCATCACCGAACTTACGTATGAAGGGATGGATTCCCTGGAAAAGGACAGGCCTTATCTTTTCGTGGCCAACCACAGGGACATTATGCTGGATGCGTCCCTCCTTCAGAACATTCTGGTTGCCAATGGATTGGAGACCAGTGAAATCACCTTTGGCGCTAATCTGATGTCTCCGCAGCTGATAGTTGACATAGGCCGCTCCAACAAGATGTTCCGTGTAGAGAGAGGCGGGTCGCCCAAGGATTTCTACAACAAGTCCAGGCACCTGTCGGATTACATCAGGCATGTTATCGTTGACAACGGATCTTCCGTGTGGATCGCCCAGCGTAACGGAAGGACGAAGGACGGCAATGACAGGACTGACCAGGGGATCATCAAGATGTTCGGCATGAGCTGCGCCCAGGACAAGGTCTTCGCCCTTTCGAGCGAGAACATAGTCCCGGTGGCGGTGTCATATGAATGGGAGCCCTGCGACGTCCAGAAAGCCATCGAACTCTACCAGTCGCGCACCCAGAAATACGTCAAGAAGCCAGGAGAGGACATCAGCAGCATACTCAGCGGCATCACTTCATTCAAGGGCAGGGTCCATTACTGCATATGTCCCCGTATAAGCGAGGAGGAACTCCGCGCATATGATCCGCTGACCAAGGTGGAGTTCAACCGCGCAGTAGCTTCGCTGATAGACTCCCGGATATTCAAGGGCTACCGCCTCTATCCCAACAACTTCATCGCGCATGACCTGCGCTATGGTTCACGGCATTTCCACGCCCGTTACACTCCGGCCCAGAAGAAGGCCTTCGTGGAGCATATGAAGATCCTCGAGACATATGATGTGGATGACATGGATGCCCTCCGCGACATCTTCCTGGGCATCTACGCCAACCCGGTGGACAATTGCCTGTGATGAAATTTTAGTTATATTTGTATTTGTAATCTAAACAGAAAATGATGATGAAAAAGATTATTCTCATCGCTGTCGCGATAATTACCATGGGAGCCATTGCTTCCGCCCAGCCCAAGGCTATCGGAGGAAGGTTCGGCTATGGTCCTCTTGAGGCCAGCTACCAGCACTACCTGGGCGATCCCAACTTCATGGAAATCGACCTTGGTGCTTACAGCTATAGCGGTCATTCCGGTTTCCTTGCCACCGGCACTTACAACTGGGTTTTCTCACAGCCTGACTGGACTCCGCGTGGAAACTGGTCCTGGTACGCAGGTCCGGGCGTCGCATTCGGATCCGTGCCCAGGAAGCAGAAAGAAGGCGATTGGGAGAACAAAGCCATGTTCGGACTCGTAGGCCAGGTGGGCCTTGAGTTCCAGTTCTGGTTCCCGCTCCAGATTTCCGCTGACGTCCGTCCTATCATCGGGTATTCCGACGGCGAATTCTGGGATGACGTATTTGATGCCGGTAACATCTTCTTCCCGGTGATCAGCATCCGCTACATGTTCTGACAGACCCTTTCCGGGAACTTTCTGCAGAGAAGAAAAGGGGATTCGCTGAATCCTTTTTGGAGTTTCACGGTGCGAACATATATTCGTACCGTGAACTTTTTAAACCTTATCACCATGAAAAAGACAGGTACATTATTGCTGATGGCTTTCCTGGCATTCTCAATGGTGCCATCATCATGTCTGGGCGAGGATGTATTAGATCCGGACCAATCATCTTCTTCAGAGTCTTCTTCAAGCAAGAGCGTCTCCTCTGTGGACCCGGAAAATGCCGAGGACCTTGTCTCGGGATTTACTCCTGATTATACAGTGACAGTAACCTATTCCACCGGGGGAGCGGCCCTTTCCGGTGATGTTGACATGGTCACATCAGTCGTGGACGGTTGTGACGTGACGATTACCAACCCCGGTGATTACGGAATCAAGTACATCCTTACCGGGACTTCGCAGGATGGTTTCTTCAAGCTTTACAGCACCCACAAACAGGAGATCGAGCTAAGTTCGCTGAACCTGAGGAACCCGGATGGGGCGGCTATCAACAATCAGAGCAAGAAACGGACTTACGTCGTGCTGACAGGAGCCAGTGAAATCTCAGACGGCACCTCATACAGCGATGCCGTAGACGATGAAGACATGAAGGCTGCATTCTTCAGCGAAGGGCAGCTCTGCTTCAGCGGAGACGGCTCCCTGAAGGTGACTGCTGTCGGGAACAGGGCTATCGCTTCTGATGACTACGTGAGGCTGCTCAGTGGGACCGTAACAGCCGTTTCCAGTGCGAACCATGCTGTCAGGGGCTCGGATGCCGTGATCATTACCGACGGGACGTTGACAGCTTCTGCAAGCGCTTCTACCTCCAAGGCGGTCAGTACTGACGGAATCTATTATCAGGCAGGAGGGACCGTTACGCTCACCAGCACAGGCTCCGCAGCATATGACAGCGATGCCGATGACGGTGTCAGCGGTACGGCCTGCATCAAGGCGGACGGCGACCTTACGATAAAGGGAGGAGTGCTGACATGTACTTCTACAGGCACCGGTGGCAAGGGGATGAGCATAGGAGGGGACGCAGTTTTTGCGGGTGGCACGGTCACTGTCAGCGCTAAAGGCGGCAATTTCGGCACAAGTTCCCGCCATTCATATGCAAAGGGCGTCAAGGTTGAAGGGAATATTACAGTATCAGCGGGTTCCCTGACCGTGTCATCTGCCTATCATGAGGGACTGACCAACGGCAGCTATTCCGACAGGGTCATTACGAAATATACTCAGACCGGAGGCGTAGTCATGGTGACGGCAGCCGATGATGCCGTGAACAGCTCCGGCGTGCTGACAGTTTCCGGTGGCGCGCTTTACGGACTGAGTTCTCGCAATGACGGAATTGACGCAAATGCAGCCATGAGTGTGACGGGCGGCGTGGTGATCGGTTGTGGAAGTTCAGGGGCTGAATGCGGGATTGATACGATTGAAGGCAGCTATCTGACCATTGACGGCGGATATGTGATATCCGTTGGAGGCTCGGTCAATCCGACGAACAGCAAGAACAGCAAGGCTTTCGTGACGACATCCCTCTCAAGGGGGACCAACATAGCTGTTTACGATGGGGAGACCCCGCTGTTTGCGTTCCAGGTCCCATCTACGGGAGGGACAGCCGCCCTGATGTCTGCACCTTCCATGAAATCAGGTTCTTCTTATAAACTTTATACAGGGGTAAGTTTCACTCCGTCTTATTTCGGATGTTTCGGCACTGAGGGCATCAGTGGCGGCAAGGAATCTGATAAGGCTCTCACCGCCTCATCAAGCGTGTCACAGGGCATGGGCGGTGGTCCGGGTAGACGTTGGTAAACAATAATGGATATGCCGGGATTATCAAGTAGAAAAATAATAAGGCGTGCGGGGCAAGTGCTGGGAGTCCCGGCAGCCATATATATGGTCCTCGTGGTCGTAATGTGCTTCGGGGAGGCCGTACGCGGGAGGCAGATAGATTTCCTGTCAAACCTCAAGACTGTTTTCCAGGCTCTCCTTCCGTTCCTGGTCCTTCTGGTCGCTTTCGAACTGACTGCGGTCCAGCTGTGGACCAGGACGGGGAGATTCCTGATACCTGGGATCATCACTGTATTCCTGCTCGGAGGATTCATCCTCTACCAGGTCAGGGATGATGAGCCGTTGCGTCGGGAAGAGCAGCCTGGGTGGCATGGGGCGGAGCCGGGACATATGCCCCCACCTCCTGATGAAATGCTTCCTCCTTTGCCCCAGGCGGGCGATGACCGGCCGGAATCGGGGCCTGGGCCGCATCCTGAGGATGGCCCTGGGAAGAAAAACGGGAACAGGCCCATGTCCCCGGAAATGATGAAGTCGCTGCTTGCCATCCTGCTGGTCATGGCCGATTTCGGAATCGTATATGCGAGGACGATGGAAGATGAGCGCAAGAGGATTGCAGAACTTGAGAAGGAGAAGATATCCCAGGAACTCCAGTACCTGAGGAACCAGATCAATCCGCACTTCTTCATGAATACCCTGAACAATATCCACTCCCTGGTGGATATCGATCCTGAAAAGGCCAAGGACGTGATTGTGGAACTGTCCAAGCTCATGAGATACATCCTTTATGACAGCGACCAGAACCTGATTACTTATGAAAAGGAGGCGAATTTCCTGAGGCAGTATGTTTCACTGATGAGTATCAGGTACTCGGATTCCGTGAAGATCAACCTGGATTTCCCTGATGAAATGCCTGGAGTTATGGTGCCCCCGCTTCTGCTTGTCAATTTCGTGGAGAACGCTTTCAAACATGGAATCAGTTATACATCAGACTGTTCCATTGATATCAGCATGCGTCCATCCTCCGGCGGGGGACTCGTATTCGACTGCAGCAACAAGCGTCATGAAAGCCAGGATAATTACGGAGGCATAGGGATGGAGAATGTCAGAAAAAGATTATCTTTGCTTTACGGCAGCCAATACGTACTGGTGATAGACAAGCAGCCGGAAGATTATCACATACATTTGGAAATACCCTCCAACCAGGTTAATACTCAGGTATCATGATCCGTTGTGTGGCCATAGACGATGAACCGCTGGCTCTGAAGCAGCTGGTTTCCTATATAGGCAATGTCCCGTTCCTGGAGCTTGCCGGCTCGTTCCAGAGTTCGGTCGAGGCGCAGAAATTCCTTAACTCCAATCAGGTGGATGTGATGTTCGTGGATGTCAACATGCCTGACCTCAGTGGCCTGGACCTGGTGCGTTCCCTTCCGAATCCTCCTCTCGTGGTGCTGACTACGGCCTATTCCGAGTATGCGGTTGAAGGCTACAAGGTCGAAGCCATCGGGTATTTGCTCAAGCCATTCAGCCTTAATGATTTCCGTCAAGTCGCCGAGAAGGTCCAGAAGCAGTGGAACCTTCTGCATGCAGAATCCATGGTGTCCAATGCCGACAGTGACAATGCCCTTTTCTTCAAAACTGATTACAAGGTCCTGAGGGTTGAGATCCCTTCAATCCTGTATGTCGAAAGCATGAGCGAGTACCTGAAGATCTGGGTTGACGGCAAGAAAGAGGCGATCGTTGTCCTGCTGAGCCTCAAGAAATTGGAGGAGAGGCTCCCGTCGGGCTATTTCATGAGGATTCACAGGTCCTACATAATCAATCTCAAGAAGATCAAGTCAGTTACGAAAGGCCACGTGCAGCTTGGTGACGACGTGACGCTCCCGATAGGGGACCTCTACAAAGAGTCCCTTTCAGCTTACATTGATTCCAAGTTCCTGGGTAAGTAACCCGGGCGTTGTTCCTATACGAAAGAAGAGAAGAAACCGGGGAAGAGTACTGAAGTGATAAGGTACCCTATGACGGTGGATATCGTGATGCAGATCAGTCCTGGCATCATGAATGAGTGGTTCAGCAGGTACTTCCCGATGACAGTGGTGCCTGAACGGTCGAAGTTGACCGTGGCGATGTCCGAGGGATAGTTCGGGATGAAGAAATATCCGTAGACACTTGGCAGGACTCCGAGCAGGACGTGTCCCGGGATCCCGAGGGAATAGGCGAGCGGGAGCATCGCAACCACCACCGCACCCTGTGAATTGATCAGGACCGAGACCAGGAAGAAGACCAGGGCTATTGCCCATGGATATTTTGACACTATGCCGGTCAGCATCGTCTTCATCTCATCCATGTAGTTTGCGAAGTAGGTGTCAGCCAGCCAGGCGATACCGAAGATAGCCACGACTGCAACCATTCCGGACTGCCACACTGCTCCTGCTACGGCTTTCTTAGGATCGGCCTTGCAGAGCATGATGTTGATTGCCGCTGCTGTGAGCATGATGATCTGGATGATCAGGTTCATCTTCGGGATGCCCATGGCGGTGGCCAGTGTGACGCTCTCACCGTCCTGGTTGACGTGGATCATCTGGCAGAAAGCGAAGCCGACGATGACCAGGAGTGCGCTCAGGAAGACGTAAACCGAGATCTTGGCATCTTTGCTGATAACCTTCTCGAGGGTCGTTGCAGAGCCGCCGTAAACATATGCGCGTTGTTCGGGATCTGCGATCTTGGCCTGGAAAACGGGATCCTTGTCCAGGTCCTTGCCCCTGTTGTAGGAGGCTGCCGCTGCGCAGAGCAGTCCGCAAAGGCAGGCCGGGAGTGTGACCATCAGCACCTGTGGGATCGATACCATGTAGCCGTTTGCGTTGGAGATGGTTACGAAACCGACCACTGCCGCTGCGATGGGAGAGCACGTGATTCCCACCTGGGATGCGACGGAAGCAACGCCGCAAGGCCTTTCGGGCCTGATCCCTTTCTTGAGGGCGATGTCGCATATGATCGGCATTATGGTATAGACGACGTGCCCGGTGCCGACGAGGACGGTCAGGAAGAATGTCGTCAGGGGAGCGAGAAAGGTAATGTGCTGCGGATGCTTCCGAAGCATTTTCTCGGCGATCTGGATCATCCAGTCCATTCCTCCGGAGGCCTGCAGGGTGCCTGCGCATGTTACTGCGGCTATGATGATGTAGATGACATCCGTCGGAGGGGTGCCAGGTTCCATTCCGAATCCGAAGACCAGGATTGCAAGGCCTATTCCGGAAATGGCGCCGAGGGCAAGACTTCCGTATCTGGATCCTACATACAGGGCTGCGAGCACAATCAGCAGCTCGATAATCATTAATGCTGTCATGAAGTGGTGCGGTTATTGTTAAATAGTGTCAGCGTATGTGATTATATGTCCCGCAAAGATATTAATTTAAGGCGGATTTATTGTAAATTTGCATAGAATAATAGGCTTTTGACAATGAGATTTTCGAAAATTCTTCCCTTTGTGGCTGCACTGCTGATGCTGGCCATCCCCTCTGGTGCGCAGAACCTTCTCAGGCACAATTATAAGTACAATGGCTACACACGCGTCCGTACTGAACGCGTCTGGATCGCTAATGGTAAAAGTGACAGCCATCCTTTCTGGATGAGCCTGGAGTATGTTCTCTTCCCTGACGGCAAGTCGGACGCCTGGATCATCGAACTGGATTTTGAGGAGGCGTCTTCTGTCAACATCCCCAAGGGGGTTAACCTTGGGATTACCCTCAGCGACAACAAGGTCGTAAACAGCAAGCAGATGGAAGCTCCGTCCGGAGACAAGAGGGCATTCGTGAACAGTTCGGACAAGAGGGTTTATTGGAACGTCGGGAAGTACCTTTACGAGACGGCCGACTTCAACAGGCTCCTTTCCGGGGTCAAGTCAATAGATGTGGCGACTGGCTGGAATCCTGATTCCTACATCCAGAAGTCTTTCCCGAACGACGAGTTTTCCGCCAGCCTGCGCAAGCTCGCAGAAACGGTCAAGAAGGCCGGGAAGCCCTCCGGGGAACTCGTTGACAATGTCGCGCGCTACGCCGACAACAATTCCTCCAAGACGGTTGTGTCCAAGACGCTCCAGGTAGAGGGCGCATCCCTTGTCAGGGGAGTCAACGTGAACTACATCTATTACAAGTCCTCCAACAAAGAAGATTACGACCTGAGCATCAGGCTGAATGACGACGCGAAGCGCCTCCTCGGCTATGACGTGCCGGTTACTTTCACTTTCGCTGACGGATCCATCCTCGAACTGAAGCAGCAGAGGGACACCTACAACGAGGTGATCCTCTATCCTACTGCCGACCAGCTCAAGAAGCTTTTCTCCGGAGTGCGCAAGATGAGCATTGCGGCCGAGGCCGGGAATTACACCGAGACTTTCGCGGGAGATGCATTCTCATCCGTGATAGAGTCCATCTACAATTCGCTCCAGACAGTAGCAGTCCTCTGACGGGACCACACATTATCATCAATGTTACCGCTGCCTTATCGATTCAAGGTAGCGGTACATTATCGGTATGGTGGCCAGGAAGGAAAGCATGTCGGCCACGGCCTGGCACATCTCCACTCCGAGCAGGCCGAAAAGACGCGGCAGGATCAGGATCAAGGGAATGAAGAACAGGCCGTTCCTGGATGCGGACAGCAGGTTCGCCATAAGCGCGCGGCCGCTTGTCTGGAGGGCCATGGTGGAGATTACGATCACTGCAGCAAGGGGATAGGTGCACAGTTGCCACCTGAAGGCGGCAGCCCCTACTGTCACTACCTGGGGATCATGCCTTAACATGTAGATGATTTCCGGGGAGAATATGAAACAGGGGATGCAGAGCACCGCGAGCACGCCCATTGAAAGCTTGATGCTGTAGAATATGCCTTTCCGAACCCTTTCGAAATTCCCTGCTCCGTAGTTGAAGCCGCAGAAAGGCTGGAAGCCCTGCCCTATGCCGAGGATCGTGGCGAAGATTACGAAAGACAGGCGTCCAACAATTGACATTCCTGCGATGGCGGCATCTCCATATGCTCCGGCGGCGACGTTGAGGAGTATGGTTGATATGCATGCAAGTACCTGGCGGGTAAGCGACGGGGTCCCTCCGCGGACTATCTCGCGGTAGTAGGTCATGCTGGTGGAGAATGAGCTGGCTTTTATGCGGATGTTCTCTTTGCTCCGCGACATCATCAGCAGGGTGACGAAGCCGAATGCCTGGGCCAGTACTGTACCGATGGCACAGCCCAGGATGCCCATTTTCAGGACGAAGATGAACAGCGGCACGAGGATCAGGTTCATCCCTGCTCCGGTCAGCATTCCGAACATGGCCTTCCCGGCATTGCCCTGGAAACGCATCTGGTTGTTCAGGACCATGGAGCATGTCATCAGTGGCGCCCCCCAGGAGGATGACTCCGAGGTAGTCGACAGTGTACGGCAGGATAGTCGGGGTGGAGCCGAGCGCCCTTGACAGCGGGCGGAGCCAGGCCAGGCCGGCTGCTGTGACCAGGAGTCCGAATGCAAGCGCGCTGAAGAAGGCTGTGGATGCCATCAGGTCGGCATCGTGTTTTTCATCCGCCCCCAGTTTCCGGGATATGTAGGTGCCGGAGCCTTGTCCGAAGAAAAAGCCGATGGCCTGGATGATGGACATTACCGGGAAGACGACTCCGACAGCTGCGGTGGCCTGAGTGTTTATCAGCCCGACGAAATAGGTGTCTGCGATGTTGTAAATGCTTGTTACAAGCATGCTGACGACAGTGGGGACCGCCATGGTAGAAATGACCTTGCCAACGGGTGCAGTCGTGAGGAAGGTCCTGTTGTCAGGCCTCCCGGAGTTTCTTGCGGTTGTAGCGGTCGATGCCATTGAATTCCTCCCTTCGATTACGAATATAGCAAAAAGATTAGTATATTTGTCAAAACAAATAACCATCCAACACCATGAAATTCTACAACTTTTGCGCGGTCGTGCTTGCCTTCGCGGTCACTTCCTGTGGCTCTCCCATAAAGAAGGTAATCAAAGACCATGTCCGTGTCGCCGACGTACAGGTAAAGGCTCTTGCCGCAGCTTCTGACAACGGAACCGAGGTCAAGATCCCTCACACCTTCCAGAATGGGAAGATCAAATTCGTCGGAAAGTCTGGCTGGACATCCGGTTTCTTCGCCGGTACCCTTTGGGAAATGTATGCCCTCACCGGTGACAAGACTTTTGCCGACTATGCAAAACGCCAGACAGACAACCTGGAGGAAATCAAGTTCCTGACTTCCCATCATGATATCGGATTCATGATGAATTCCAGCTTCGGCGGCGCACTTGAGTACGCTCCCGACCTGGTTGACCAGAAGGCTTACAAGGATGTCCTGATCCAGTCTGCCAAATCCCTTTGCACCAGGTTCCATCCGGGAGCCGGGATTATCCAGTCCTGGAATACTTCCGAAAAATGGCTCTGCCCTGTCATCATCGACAATATGATGAACCTCGAGCTTCTCTTCAAGGCCACTCAGTTCTCAGGAGACTCTACCTACTGGAAGGTCGCGGTCAGCCATGCCGACAAGACCCTCCAGAACCATTTCCGTCCGGATTACAGCTCCTATCATGTCGTTGATTATGATCCCGAGACCGGTGAGATCCGTGCCAAGCAGACAGCTCAGGGATATGGTGATGAGACTGCATGGGCCAGGGGA